>JBDHMC010000051.1:0-9308 GCA_039656355.1 Gemmatimonadota bacterium
GCTGTCTTCTTCAACCGGTCTGTCACGCCACTCTCCCTGAGCAGATTGCCGAACATCAGCATGCCGAGGAGGGGTGCGCTGGATGGAACGGCCAACGAGGCCAAGATCCCCGTCACGATTGGAAACAGAATAACAGCTGTTTTGGAGACGGGTCTGGCCTGGGGCATATCAATGGCCCGCTCAGCCTTCGTTGTCAGCATCCGGAGAATGGGAGGTTGAATGATGGGCACCAAAGACATGTAGCTGTAGGCAGCTACTGCCACTGGACCCAGGAGGTGCGGGGCTAGCTGGGCCGTGAGGAAGATGGAAGTGGGTCCATCGGCGCCACCGATGATCCCGATGGAAGCGGCTTCCTGGGGGTCGAAGCCCAACAGGTAAAAGGCTCCCAGAGCAGCCACGAAGATCCCGAGCTGAGCTGCCGCCCCAAGCAGGAACGTCAGGGGTCTTCCCAGGAGAGGCCTGAAGTCGGTCAGAACCCCGACCCCCAGGAAGATTAACGGCGGCAGGAGCTCGGTCCTGATTCCCGCATCGTAAATGACGGAAATGAGCCCCCCCCCATCCGATGCCATGTCGGCCAAAGGAAGGTTCGCGAGGATGGCGCCGAATCCGATGGGGATCAGGAGCAGAGGTTCATATTTCTTCGCAATAGCCAGGTAGATGAGGATCCCGGCTATCACGAACATAGCGAGGTTGCCAAGCGTGATGTTGGCTAACCCCGATTCTCGCGCTAGCTGGATGAAAATATCCATGTAACGGGCGCCTCAGGCGATGGAAACGATGGGTTTGGTACTGTCGATCTCGTCTCCGATGGATACGTGGACGGCGCTCACGGTTCCCCCACAAGACGCCTTGATATCATGCTTGGCCTTCATGGCTTCGATGTTCGCGATCACGTCGCCCTCGTTCACTTTGTCTCCCACCTTGACCAGGATATCGACGACTTCCACGGATCCGGCGAAGGTAGAGAAGATCTGAGTCCCAGCGGGGGCAGCCGGAGCCGCTTCCGCGGCTGGGGCCGCAGCTCCGCCCACCGGAGCTCCAACCACGGGCTCGACGGTGACGGAGAAAATCCGGGTTTGGGCTCCCTCTTGGACCTTCACTGACGTGGTGACAGGACCGGTGATCACGGGTGCCATGCCTGCCGCAGGAGCAGCTGCTGGTGCGGCAACCTCCTTCTTCTTCAAAGGAACGTCGATCTTCGGGTTCCCAAGGAGGAGGCGGAGGCCTTCGTTGATTTCCACCTTCTTGCCCGGAACCATGGCGGAAAGCACCAGGAAGGTGTTTTCGTCGTTGACTTCCAGGTTGTGGTCCCGGAGGATTTGCTTGGCCGGCTCGATGTTCTTCGGTGCGGCCTCGAGGGGGTTCCCGTCGAAGGGTTCCATACCCAACTGATCGGCAGCCTTTTTCACCACCTCAGGATCAGGCGGGAGGGGCGTCTTGCCGAAGTAGCCCAGGACGGCCTTTCCGTAGCCGGCTTCCATCTTCTCCCACCGGCCGTACATGACGTTGTTGAAGGCCTGGAGCCAATACTGCTGGCTTCCGGGCGTCACACTGGTCCAGGCTCCTCCAGCTTCCACAACCACCGGGAATTCGGAGAGTACGTCAGAGTACTTCTCCAGGATTCCAGCCTTCACCATCATGTGGACGTTGGGTCCGATGGCTCCACCCGGCATCGGGAAGCCCAGAACCCTGGCGTCCGCTGACGTGGTGGTGGGGTTGAAGGCGTAGTCGGCCATGAGGTCCGTGGTCATCTTCTCCACCTCAGCCATCCTGTCCACGTCCATGTCCAGCGTGTAGCCGGTTCCCTTCAGGGCGTGAGCCATGGATCGGGCGTCGGGCTGGACGGTGCCGCTTGCCATGGGCCGAACCGAGAGGTCCACGCCGTCACAACCACCGTGGATGGCGGCCTGGTAGCAGGACACGGCCGTAGATGCGGTGTCGTGGGTGTGCATCCAGAGAGGCATCTCCGGCGGCATGATCTTCTTCATCTCCACGGCCGTCTTGTAGATGGTCATGGGATCAGTGGTGCCGCTGGCGTCCTTCAAGGCGATGGAGTCTACCTGAACGTCGCCCTCCAGAATCCCCCTACCGATGTTCACGTAGAACTCGGGCGTGTGGACCTTGTCTGACTCGAAGGGAAGCCCCATGAGGGCGATGACGCACTGGTGGTGCATGCCGGCGTCCACGATGGGCTTGCCGGTGTTGATCAAGTTCCGGACGTCGTTCATGTAGTCGAAGTTCCGGTCCCACGTAGTGCCGGATTCGGCCATCATCTTGGCCTGCAGGGCGAGGCCCTCGGGCGACTGGGTCGTGAGGGTTACGCCGGATACGGAGCGGGTGAGGATCTGGAGGTCTGCCCCCGGACCTGCCGCCTTCTTGAACTCTCGCATGCAATGGAAAGGGTTCTCCCCCAGGTAGAAGAAGGGAGCCTGGAAGCGGGCGCCTCCCCCGAACTCGAAGTGCCGAATGCCGGCTTCGGCGGAGAGCTCCACCGCGCCGAGAAAGTCGTTCAAGCGAACCTTTCCGCCGAAGCTGCTCTGCAGCCCGTCGCGGAAGGGCGTGAACATCACCCGGATCTTTTTGGGTTTTTCAGCGAAAATCATCGTATCTCCTCAACTTTAGTGACTTTTGTTCCAGGAAAGGCATAGGCCGCTGCCGCGGTAACGGCGGCGATGGTCGCAGGATCAACGCCTCCAACTTTCTCCGGATACACGGCAATAAGCACGCGCATCACGACAGCGAGAAAGCTGAGTAGCACGAACACTGCGACGAATGCAGAAAGGCAGACAACCAGTAGGTCTGGTGGGTTCATTCTGTTCTCCAATGCGGAGATCCGATGGGTCGGATAATCCGCGCTTCGGTCATGAGTGGGGTTCCTCCGAAACTGAACGGGCCCCGGTGCCACACGCGGCTTCCGAAGCCCATGAATCTATCTCGTTCTCGTTCTCGGCCAGGATCAGCCGGCCCCCGGTGACGGGTTCCGATCGGCCCTCCAGGATAAGTTCGAGATTGTCACCAAATCCAAGCACCCGACCTCGATCCAGGACCTGAGTTTCCTGATTCGAGGAATCCGAGGAAACGATCACTTCCTCACCCACCAACGCGGACCGTTCCTGGTACCGTGCGATAAGGGGTGCTGGGCCTTCGGTGAGGAGAGTTTGGTAGTTCCTATCGGTTGCCTTCAGAAGGCCCAGAAAGATCTCAGCCTGAAGTTGGGTTGCACCAACTCCTTCTGGGAGGAACTCACGGACAGACCCCACCCGGGGAACAGCGGGAGATCTGGGAACATCCGGTGCCACCTCGACGTTCAACCCGATTCCGAGGACGGCACAGGAAACCTTACGGTCCTGGCTTTGCGTGAACGCCAGACTGCCGGCGACTTTGGCGCCGTCCAGGAGTATGTCATTGATCCACTTGATGGACGCTCGGTCTTCCAGCCCCGGAATCTCGTCAAGGGCGTCAACCACGCTCAGAGTGGCCAAGGCTGTAAACGCGGGTCCAAAGCGTTCCAGTTGCCGTGCGGGGGCGAAATGAACGGCAAGGTGAATGTTCCCCTGTACCGCCGCCCAACTCCGACCCTTGAACCCGTGGAAGTCCAACCCGAAGCCGGAGAGGCACGCAAGGCCGTCCGGGAGTTCAACCCCAGTTCTCACCAACTCGATCAATTGGTCGTACTGAGATTGGGCAGAGAACTCAGAGAGAAGAAGGTGATCCAGAGGAAGGTTCCCCTGGGGAGTGGAATAGAGTACCGGGAAGCCTGGGAACATCGTGTCCAGAAGAGACTTCAGGATGGGCTCTTCGGGGTTGACCGGCACCAGTGCCTCGGCGACCTCCCTTGGGAGGAGAGTCGCAGAGAAACGAGGGTTACCGGTGTACACCGCCATAGGCTCACAATCCCCTGGTCTTGGGGCAACGAAGCCTAAGACTAGTCGGTAGCCGGACCGGTAGCAACAGGTAGTATCAGCGTTTCCCTCAGGCCTTTGGGGCCCCGGCGAAACGGGATCTCCAGGCGGGAACCTCGAGGCCCCTCCGGGGCGCAAAACCGACCTGAGATTTGGGACAGGGCTTGCCCACTGCGGGGGCTCCCCACCAGTTGTCTGTATGATCGATCTCCTCATCGTCGGCGCGTATTTCTCCCTCATGCTGGGCGTGGGATGGAGGGCCAGGAAGGGTTCCCCGGACTCCTACTGGGTGGCCGAGCGCCGATACGGCACCTTCCCGGTCTCAGCTTCTCTGGTCGCCACGGTCTTCGGAGCGTCCTCTACGGTGGGGATTATCGGACTGGGGTATTCGCGTGGGCTCAGCGGCGCCTGGTGGTCCCTTATCGGGGGGCTTGCTCTCCTCCCCTTCGGATTCTTCTTGGCCGGGAGGGTCAGGCGGTTGGAGGTCTACACACTCCCTGACATTCTCCATAAGGCCTACGGGAGGAACGTCTCCCTGGTCGGCGGCGGAATCATTGCGTTGGCCTGGTGTGGCGTAGTGGCCGCACAGATCGTGGCCGGTGCCCTCCTACTCGGGAGCGTGTTCTCCATCAGTTTCAGTGGGGCGCTTGTCGCCGTCACGGTGATCTTTGTGCTCTATACACTTTGGGGTGGACAGCTTTCGGTCATCAGGACCGACTCTTGGCAGATCTTCCTTTTTGTCGGCGCTCTCCTGGCAACCCTGTTTCTCGTCCTCCGGGCGGGGCTTCAGGGTGAGGGGCTTCTGGCCGGCGTGCCGGGCGGCCACCTGAGTTTTCCCACTTCTCCGGATTTCGGGTGGTACCACGTGTTGGTCTTCTATCCCCTGATCGTCGGGATGCCCTACCTGGTTGGGCCTGACATCTATTCCCGGGTTCTCTGCGCCCGAAGCGAAGGGTCTGCCCGGAAAGCCTCCCTCCTGGCGGCCGTGGTGGTGATCCCTCTCTCCCTCCTTTTGGCCACACTGGGCCTCTTGATTCACTCCCTTCTCCCCGGACTCTCGCCCGAAGCCGCCTTGCCTTCAGCCCTCACCGCACTTGCACCTGTCGGCGTAAAAGGACTGATCGTGGTGGGTCTGTTGGCAGCCATCATGTCGTCAGCGGACACTACCCTAATCTCTGCTTCCACCATCCTCTCCTTGAACGTCGTAGGCTCCCTGGTCGGTTTGGACAAACCGGGGCAGCTGCGTCTGACCAGACTTTTCGTGGTCGTTCTGGGTTTTCTGGCCTGGAGCATCGCCACTTTCGAGCAGGGAGTCATCGCCTCCCTTCTCCTTGCTTACACTGTTTTCGTAGGAGGTGTGGCGCTTCCGACCTTGGCGAGTTTCTGGCGGGACGGTCTTCGGATTACGGCCCAGGGGGCCTTTTGGGCGGTGGTGTTGGGAGGAGCCACAGCCATCCTAGGTGAGGTCCGAGGGGGAGTCTTGCTTCAGGGCCTGATCGGGGAAGGGGGGACCGGAGTGCTCGAGGCGGTTTTGGGACCTGAATATGGGAGCATCCTGCCCCTGCTCGTGTCGGCTCTCTCCCTCCTGGGCGTCAGCTGGGTTTGGCCAGGGGAGAAAACCGAGCCCTAGCGTCCTCCAACCGCTCAGGAGTCCCTACGTCGAACCACTCCTCATGCGAGACATCGATGGGATTGATGATCCATCCAGCTGCGGCCAGATCCAGGTAGAGGGTGATTATGGAGAAACTTCCGGTGCGATCGCAGAGTTCAAAAATGGCTGGGTCCACCACATGGATCCCTGTGAAGGATCGCCGGCAGACATCCCCATCCGGGTCACGAACCTGAACTCTTCCGTCGGGAGCCCGGTCACTCCCCTGATTCTCCCACCCCAACAATCCCGAATCATCGAACAGTAACACGCGATGCGAGTCCCTTCGCTGTACGGCAAGGGAAGCGATCAAACGGTCCCCCCTGGCCTTTCTGGCCTCCAAGTGGTGGACCAATAGTTCGTTCAGCGGGATGGTGGAAAGCACGTCTGCGTTGTGCAGAAGGAACGGTTGGTTCTCTCGAAACAGGGTGGCGGCTCGCATGAGGCCGCCACCGGTCTCAAAGGGACCATCGGGTTCCGGTGAGAACGTGAAGGTGACCCCCGGAAAGTCTGCTTCGCGGGCATATGTGCGGATCTGTTGCTCATGGTGGTGGGTGTTGACGACAATCCGAGTGACGCCCGCCTTCACGAGGCCTTCGGAGACCCAGGCCAGCAACGGTTTGCCTCCAACTTCGACCAGGGCCTTCGGGAGCTCGTCAGTGATGGAGCCAAGGCGCGTCCCAGCTCCGGCAGCCAGGATCATTGCCTCCATCAGAGCTCCCGATGGCTGAGTTGCAGTGTGACGTGTGGGAAGCGGAGCCGTAGGTGTTCGGCCAGTTTCCCGGCCATGAATACGGACCGATGCTGACCTCCGGTACACCCGAAAGCCACAGCGAGGTTGGAAAAACCCCGTGAGAGGAAGGCCTCGATGTGCATATCGAGGATGCCCTTGACGTTCTCCCAAAACTCTTGGACCTGCGGAGACCTCTCCAGAAAGTCGATGACGGCCTCATCCTGACCGGTGAGTTCAGCGAACTCAGGGAGACGCCCGGGGTTGGGTAGACTCCTACAGTCGAAAACGGGCCCTCCGCCGTGGCCCTCACTGGACTCGGGGTACCCTCGCTTGAAGGAAAAACTCCGGACTGACACGGTGAGTTCGCTCACGGACCCAGTGCCCGGACCCTCCCCGGCCCACCGGTCCACGATCCGACCGTAGACCGACTCCAGTTCGGGAAGGGGAATGGGCAGCCCCACCGCTACGAGATCGTCCAGATTCTTGGCGGCAAAAGGCACGCTCTCTAAGAACCGGCGTTTCCGCTCGAAGAAACCCCGGTACCCGAAGGCCCCCATCGCCTGCATGATGCGAACCATGACGAAACCCCTGAAGTAGTGGAGGAACCGAGTTTTATCGACTTGGGTGTAGCCTCCCAGGACATCGATATAGTGATCGAGAAGCCGGTCCCTCACATCAGGTGGAATGTTCGCCTTCGCGTCGAAGAGGAGAGATGCCACGTCGTACTGGAGGGCTCCTTTTCGGCCCCCCTGGAAGTCAATGAACCATGGTTCCCCATCCCGGATCATGATGTTCCGGGACTGGAAATCGCGGTAAAGGAAGAAATCGGCGTTCGCCTCGAGGAGGAAGTCCGTGAGCCTGCTGAAATCATCCTCCAAGCGTTGCTCGTTGAATTCGATGTGAGACAGTTTCAGGAAGTGGTACTTGAAATAGTTGAGGTCCCAGCGGATTGATCGCCGATCGAAGGCCTGCCTCGGATAGGCGAGCCGGTAGTCGATAGATTGGTGTCCTTCGACCTGAAACCGAGGGAGGATGGACAGGGCCCGCCGAAAAAGCTCTTCCGCTTCTTCCGGAAAAGCCTCTTCGTCGTTGCCGGATCTAGCCGCCGTCAGGGCCTGGAACAGGGTGGTATCGCCAAGGTCTTCCTCCAACCACACCCCGGCTTCCCGATCTTCAGCAAAAATCTCGGGGACGGGGAGCCCCACCTGCCGAAAAGCCCTGGCAAAAGACAGAAAGGCCCGATTCTCCTCGTGATCCGGCCCGATGGCCCCTACGACGGTCTCCTGGTCCCCACTGACCAGGCGGAAATACTGCCGCGTGGATCCGTCGGCGGCCATTTCGAGAATCGCGTCAGGGCGGTGGCCAACCCGCTCCGCGAACAACTGGATGAGTCGTTCCTTCATTCCGTCTCTCTCAGAAGCCCGGCATTGCGTAACGCTCCAGGTAATTGAGGTCGAACTCGTCGAAGGAAACGACATAGACCCCGCTCGGCCCGAAGCCGACTACTCGTTTGCCGTGTTCCAGGAGGACGGTCTCGAGTCGCATACCCGCGCTATCAAACACATCGTAGGTGCTCGGGTCTCCAGCCTCCACATGTCGTCGCACCCATGCCCTCCCCCTGAGGTCGACCGGAATCCGACCGGAGTAGAAGGGTGGTTTCTCTTCGGGCCAGGTGTACCCATCGATCTCACGCCGGGTGCCCGGTCCTCCCCGGGAAAAGCTCATGGACATTTCCCCATTTCGCATATCAACACCAACACTGATGCCTCCTCCGGCCCGGCCCAGGTCAGCCACGTACTCCTCTTTCTCCGCGGTCCCGATCCGAATGGGGTCGAAGGGTACCGCAGGCCCGTGGGAAACGGTGCCGTCAGGTGCGATCCGCTCCAGATGGTAGTCACCGGATCGGATCAGGATTAGGGATCCATCGGGGGCCACGCCCCATGCATCCTCCGGAGAGAGGGGAATCGGAGAAATGGAGATATTTTGATTGTTGGCTCCTCCGGTGGTGGTTTGGGTCATGTCCTGGACCTTGAACTTCGCGGCCGGTTCTGAGGTCTGGTTTTCCCGATGGATCCTGAGGATGTCCGCCGAGTCAGGAAAAGCGCCCCCACCCATACCTCCACCCATCACCCGGGCGTAGATGTTCCCCGCTCCGTCCACTCCCTGTGGAATTGCCAAGACCAAGGGGCTTCCCCGTTGAAACTCTCCCACCGCAATGGGGATGGTAGGTCCGAAGCTCAGGTCAGGGCCAAGGGCCACGAGCCGCCCGTTTCCAAGGTCCACAAGGAGGGTGGAGTCGCCGGGGAGGGGCCAAACCGCGTCTGGCTGGCGGTACTCTTCTGGTCCCTCTCCTTCTCGGCCGATGATGGGGCGAGTACCCCCGTCCATATCTACGGCGTAAAGAGCTTTTGAGAGCGGATCCGCCACCAGAACCCTACCGTCGGGAAGCTCCCGGATCGTTTGGATGGCTCCGAAATCCTCCGGAAAGACTGCCGTAGGTTGTCCGAGCCGAACCTGCGCGAAACCACTCGCCGGGTATGTGGCCATGGCAGCGAGAAGGGACAGGGAAAGGATCCAATTCTTGGATGAGCTACGAACAGTCATGGGCCTATCTACCTTCCTGAGAAAGACGCTCCGGGGATCACGCTGTAGACGCGACTGGGGTCTCCGGGGTTGCCTGGAAAGATCGCAAAGGTAGGGCAGTTACGCACCCCTTTCCCCCGGCGAGGCCGGGAGGCCAGGCGGCTCCCGCGGTCCACGTCGAGATTGGCCCGTGGACGGAGAGGATGGCGAATGGTAGGTGGCCGCAACAGCAATCTAGGACGTTTCGCCCTCGCTGGGCGGGGATGTTTGATTGTCCCGGACCTTCGGGGTGACCAGGATTTTGGAGAGAGCGGGTAGGTTCACCAAAAACAGCATGGCCAAAAAGATCCCTGCGAGTACAGGGCCCGACAGGTCGAAGATTCCCCCGAAGAGGGCTAGCAGGTAGAATCGGGGGGCCCTGGAAACAAATACCCCGAGAAGG
>JBDHMC010000052.1:0-9933 GCA_039656355.1 Gemmatimonadota bacterium
TGGAGGCCACGCTACTCCCAGAAAGGGAAGTGTAAACGAAGGGTAGGGCCACTCCCAGATCAATTCGGTCAGTCAACCCGAAGGATGCGGAAAGGGAGGCCACCACGACACTCACGTCCAGGGAGGTGTTCACTTCGATAAGATCGTTCTCGAAGGGGATGTTTCCCTGGCCGTCTCCCGCCACGTCCTCGTGTGGAAACCGGTAAAAGAGATTGCCAAGGGGTGTCCCGCGGATCTCGCTCATTTTGATCGCGCTGGCGTGCACACCGAAGAGCATTCGGCCCTTGCCGAGAGTTTGAGCCCGTTCCCCAAAGATCGGGCCAGGGGAAACCGTATCGGCCGTCGGGGATCCATTGGAAAAAGAGAAGAAAACTCCGCTGGTTGCGGAGGGAAGAGGTACCGCGGAAATACCCGTGGCGATCGCCTGCTCCAGGAAGGAGAGCATGTTCTCCTGCCCTTGGCTCACCGACGGGACGAAGTGGTCGCCGTGTACCGTAGGGTTCACATCAAGGCAGACTGGCTGTCCGCAAGATCCGAAAGAATAGAGGGCCCTGAACTGTTCGGTCAGGGTCTGGGCCAGAGCCGCTTGCGGGGCCTGGGCGAGGAGGAAAATTGACAGAAGAATTACGGGAAGCCGGGGCATAGATTTTGGTTCCTTCTCACGAGTTCGAAAAAGCTGAGTGGACATCGCGGCGAGCTACCGGAGAGCTCCGCCGGAGATCCAGTCTTTCACCAATTGGATTTGCTGGGCTGTAAGCGTGCTGACGGTCGGGTCCGGGTCTCCAGGGGCCACGTACTGGGTCCCTCCGCCTCCCACAAGGCTCTGGTACGCCGTCACCAGCGTCGAGAGATCCGGGGGTTCACCGCCAGCGCCCACGAAGTGACAGCCGCCGCACCCCGAAAAGAGGGGCCACACGTCCAGGTCGAAGGAAGGTACGACCTGCAGTTGCACGGACGAGGAAGCCGGCGAAACACCCTGGAGGGATGAACTCACCTGAATCGACCCATGGTATTCCCCCACCGGTAGCCCTGCCGCCGTCGGCGTAACGCTGAGGATGGAGGGAGCTGAAGTGCTGGAGAGGGTGCTGTTCTGGAGCCAGGCTCCGGGTTCCCCCACGCCGTATGAGATGGTAAAGGACAGGCCCGTAAGGAACCCGTTTCCGCTATTCTGGACACTGATGTTCAAAGGAGCGCTCGCCCGCCCTCGGGCCAGCCTCAAGGAAACCGCCCCCGGCTGAAGCGAGATCTCGGGTCCGTCCTGAACGGTGAGGTTGATCTGCACTGTCCTGGGACTGTTGAGGGCAACGGGAGAGCTGATCTCCACCAGGGCGGCATAGGATCCCACAGGGAGCCCCGCCACCGATGCTCCGAGGGTGAGGGTCGTGGGGGCGGTACCTGCCCCTAGCGTTGCCGTCAGCCAGGCCGTGGGAGGATTGCCTACGTACGTGAGATCCGAGACGGAGAGGCCGGTGAGGGTAAGGCCTCCCCCATTCTGCACGGTTATTCCCAATGAGGCCGGGTCCGCTCCCCCGACAAAGGCGTTAAAAGACGCAGTGGAGCTAGAGAGAGCGATGCGTGGGGCCTGTAGAACCGTGAGGGTAACGGTCACTGTTTTGGATCCATTCTCCGCCACCGGCGAACTGACCTCTACGGAGGCCTCGTATGTCCCGTGTGGGAGAGTGGCAATGGTGGATCGGAGCGTGAGGGTGGCCGGGGCCACCGTCTTATCGAGGGTCGCGCTCAGCCAGGGAGCGGGAGGAGCCCCGACGTAAATCGGGCTTCCGACGGTGAGGTCCGTTAAGGGCTGCTCTCCGGCGTTCTCCACCGCGATGGTCTGGTCTGGAGGGTCCGACCCCCCCTCGGTGGCTGTGAACTCGGCTGTAGTCGCCGAGATCTCCAGTATGGGAGCTTGAGTGACGGTGATGGTCACCGTGAGACTCTGCTCCTGGTTGGATGCCACAGGAGACTGAACCAGGAGACCGGCTACATAGGTACCGGTGGGGAGACCCGCAGGGGAAGCCACTACCGTCAGCGTGGCCCCCTCTTCCGTTCCATCGAGGCTGGCGCTGAGCCAAGCTACCGGAGGGGCTCCCGTGTAGGTGGGATCCGTCGCGGTGAGCCCAGTAAGGGTCCCGCCGCCGCCGTTTTTGACCGTCACCGTTTGGATCAGCGGCTGGGCGCTACCAAGGGAAGCGGCGAACTGCAGATCCTGGGAAGAGAGCAGAACGGTGGGCGCGGGATGGGCCGTAGCACTGAATGTCGTGGAAATGCCCGCGGCCGCAGCCGTGATCTCCTGGACGCCTTCCGTCGGCCCCAAGGTCCAAGCGGTGGACACCCTACCGTCGGATCTCGTCAGCCCCGAGGTCGTGCCCACGGATCCTCCGCCGGACTTTACTGAAAAGGCCACTTGAATGCCTTCCAGTCCACTTCCCAACCGGTCCCGGACCTCCACGGTGGGATCGATGGAGAGAGGGAAAAGGACCTCTGCGGTCTGGCCATTTCCGGTCACGCTAACGACCTGGGTGGGGATGGGCTCTACACTTAGGATTGCGGTGCCGATGGCACCGTCGGTGGATGCCAGGATCGTGACTGTACCGGGCCCTACCACGGTGGCAAGCCCCGTAGCCGAAACCGACGCAACGTTCAGGTTGGATGACGTCCAGGTGACGGGGGCCGAACCCACTGCCCGTCCGTCCTTATCCAGCACGTTCGCGGAAAACTGGTGGGTAGCCCCCAGGGCGTCCGAGGTGACCTCTGACGGGGTGACCTCCACCCGATCCGGCAGCAGGCTTTCCTCGCAACCAGCTGATGCCAGGATGACCATCGTGCCCAGGCCAAGCATTCTAAAAGCCTTCCGCATTCGCTCCTCGATAGTTCCGCCGGAGGCGGTTCTGAAGAAAAAGGCTCGGTCCAGAGCCACCATGCTCTTAACCTGTTCAACTATTTCCGCCGCTCCGTCTTTGACAACAAAATGCAGGACGCCAAGTGCGTCAGAGTTCCTTTACGACAAAGGAACCCCTGGATGGGGCGTCGGCGTGGGGCGTCGGCGTGGGGCGTCCACTTGGGGCGTCCACTTGGGGCGTCGACGGTTGACCGAGAGCCACCCCTCCGCGATCCATGACAGAGACGCCCTGGGGAAACGATACGTCCATCGCGTCGGCCAAGGTGACAGGTCCGCGGGGTCCTTATGCTTTTTCTATTAAAGGCCTCGGTGAGCACCGAGAAGACTGTTCATACTTTAAGTAATGCGAAAGGAAAAAGTCAAGGGAGGGCCTTAATTGATTCCCTCAACGGCCCCGCTTCACCGAATTTACGATCTCGTCGAGTTGCTGAAGAAACCTGGACCTGTCTGTTTTTCCGAAGGGTGCCGGCCCACCGGTGATCGTGCCTGCCTCGCGTAGGTCCGCCATGAGTTCCCGGGTGGCCAGCGCCTCGCCAATGGATTCCGGCGTAAAAACCCGCCCCCTGGGGTTCAGGGCCCGGGCTCCCTTCTCCAGACAGCGGGAGGCCAGAATGATGTCCTCGGACACCACAATGTCTCCGACATCAATCTGATCCACGATCCAGTCGTCGGCGGCGTCCAGACTTCCTGTCTCCTTCACCACCTCCAGGTGGATCCAGTCCTCCTTGGGCAGCCGGAGCCATGAAGCGGCTACCACCGAAACCTCGAGGCCGTATCGTTTGGCGACCTTGTAGACCTCGTCTTTTACCGGGCACGAGTCGGCGTCTACATAAATGTGGAGCATGTCAGGCGGTATCCAGGAGGTCGACGAGTTCACCCAACTCTTCGTCCCATCCCCCCGTGTTCTGCTGGTGATGCAAGTCCGTGAGAAAGCCGGATTCCCGAAGATGTAGAGTCGTTCCACCATCCTCTCGGGGGGTGAGGCTCCACTCCACCCGCGTGGAAGGCACCTCATCGAAGGGCACATCCGGCTCGTGCACCCAACTCCAAACCAATCGCCGCGGTGGGTCGACCTCTTCCACGCGCACGGCGTACCGGCCATGGTTGTCCCAGATCATTGCCCCATCCCCGCCGGGGCGGAGATCCAGCTCAGTCCGGTGCCCGAACCACTTCGACAGCTCCTCCGGTTCCGTGATGGCACTCCACACTTCCGCTGGCGAAGCCTTGAAGTCCAGCACCTTCTCAATCGTTCTCTCGTCCACTCTTTCCTCCATCCAGGTGTGTTCTCAGGCGGGCCAGTCTCTCGTCCCAGGCTTCCGCGTAGGGTGTCAGCCAATCTTCCACGGCCTTAAGTGGTTCCGCCTTCAGGTGATGTATCCGCTCCCGGCCCCGCACAGCCCGCCCCACCAGCCCCGCTGCCTCGAGAATGTCCAAATGTTTGGTCACTGCCTGTCGGCTGATGGGTAGTGGAGCACTCAGGGCCTTTACGGAAAGGGGCCCCTTCTCCCGAAGCGAAGTCAGGATGACTCGGCGGGTTGGATCCGCTACGGCATGAAACACATCAATCATGTCAGACAATATGCAACCTTTTGATTGCATGTCAATCCTTCCGCGATCTGGGTAGATTCCATCGCGGAGTAGGGCGGGGCAGGTAGAGTTTTGGACCGATCCTCTTCTCCATCTCCCGGAGGTGTAGTCATTTCCGATCACATTTCGGTAGTCGCCAGGGAACTGGGAATAACTGTCCAGCAGGTTCAAGCGACATCCGACCTGCTGACTGGCGGTGCGACGGTGCCCTTCATCGCCCGCTACCGGAAGGAGGCCACAGGGTCTCTGGATGAGGTGGCGGTGGCTGCCGTCCGGAATCGCATGGCACAGCTCGCAGAGCTGGATAAACGCCGGGATTCGATTCTGGCTTCGCTCTCGGAGAGAGGTCTCGTCGACGACGACCTCCGGCATCTCGTTGTCGGCGCCGAGAGCCTCCAAGCCCTCGAGGACGTATATCTGCCCCACCGCCCCAAGCGGCGCACCAGGGCAGGAGTGGCGCGGGAGCAGGGCCTTGAGCCTCTGGCGAAAGCCCTATTGGCACAGACCGGCAGCCGTATCGATGTGTCGCCCTTCGTGGATCCGGAAAAGGGAATCGAGAACCGAGATGCTGCCCTTGCCGGAGCCCGGGATATCATCGCGGAAGACGTCAGCGAGGACCCGAAGGTCCGTGGAGAGCTCCGTTACCTCTTCGCTCAGAGGGCGTTGCTGGCCTCGACGGTGGTGAAGAAGAAACAGGCCGAGGCGGCGAAGTACCGGGACTACTTCGAGTGGTCCGAGCCCCTATCCAGGGCGCCCTCACACCGGATTCTCGCCATCCTGCGGGGGAGCAACGAGGGGTTCCTCCGGGTTCAGGCGAGACCCGACGAGGCCGATGCCTTGGTGAGGCTGGGGCGACGCCACCTCCGTGGGGACGGCTTTGCCGCAGGTGAGGTAGGTCGTTCCCTCGAGGACGCGTACCGGCGACTTCTCCTTCCGAGTCTCGAGCGTGAAGGGTTGAAGGAGGCGAAGGCCCGGGCCGACGAGGATGCCATCAGAATATTCGTCACGAATCTCCGAGAGCTTCTCATGGCGGCACCCTTTCGGAAGAAGCGGATGCTGGCAATCGACCCCGGGTTCCGCACCGGCTGCAAGGTTGTGGCATTAGATGCCCAGGGCGCGCTCCTGTACAACACGACCATCTTCCCCACCCAGGGTCAGGGAGGGCAGACGGAAGCCGAACGGGTCGTCCGGGACCTTGTCGACCGATTCTCGCCTGATGCCGTCGCGGTTGGAAACGGCACTGCGGGCCGCGAGACTGAAGCCTTCATCCTGGCCCTGGCCCCGGGGATCCCGGTGATCATGGTGGACGAAAGCGGCGCATCCATTTACAGCGCCAGCGACGTGGCTCGTGAAGAGCTGCCGGATCACGATCTGACCGTCCGGGGTGCGGTCTCCATCGGGCGCCGCCTCCAGGACCCCCTGGCCGAATTGGTGAAGATCGATCCCAAGTCCATTGGTGTGGGCCAGTACCAGCACGACGTGGATCAGGCCGCACTGAAGTCAGCGTTGGACGACACAGTGGTGAGCTGCGTAAACGCAGTGGGTGTGGACCTCAACTCCGCCAGCCCGTCCCTCCTCACCTATGTCGCCGGGCTGGGGCCGGTCCTGGCTAAGAACGTGGTGGGGTGGCGGGAGGAGAATGGTGCCTTCCGGACCCGGCGAGATTTGCTGAAGGTACCTCGGCTGGGAGCCAAAGCCTTTGAGCAGGCGGCAGGGTTTCTCCGAGTTCCGGACGGGGCCCACGCATTGGATGCGAGCAGCGTGCACCCGGAGCGCTACCCCTTGGTGGAACGGATGGCCAGGGATCAGGGATGCTCGGTAAACGACCTCCTTACCGATGCCGAGTGCCGGGGGAGGATTGTTCTCGATCGGTACCTGGGTGAGGATGTGGGCCGCCCCACGCTGGAGGACATTCTGGAGGAGTTGGCCCGGCCGGGACGAGATCCCCGTCCGGGGTTCGAGGCTTTCACTTTCGCCGACGTCCACGCCATCGGAGACCTGAAGCCCGGAATGGTTTTGCCCGGCCTCGTCACGAACGTCACCGCCTTTGGGGCCTTCGTGGATATCGGCGTCCACCAGGACGGTCTCGTTCACGTGAGTCAATTGGCGGATCGCTACGTGAAAGACCCGAACGA
The DNA here is from genome assembly GCA_039656355.1 of Gemmatimonadota bacterium. GTDB lineage: Bacteria > Gemmatimonadota > Gemmatimonadetes > Longimicrobiales > Gaopeijiaceae > JABDNZ01. Next base: position 6,625 of record JBDHMC010000052.1, read on the forward strand.
GATCGTCCGAGTGCGCCAGCAAGTCCAGGTGCGCGTCCTTCAGGTCGATGTCGAGCGAGGGCGCATCGGTTTATCGATGAAGAAAGAGTAGGGGGCACCGGTGGGGGCACAGGTGGGGGCACTGGCAGGGGCACAGGTCAGCCCCCGAGCCGGTCGGCAGCTTCTCTAGCCCTTTGGGCCCATTTGTAGGCTGGGTCAGCGTCTTCCCACACTTCCAGCGCCCTGTTCAAGTGAACTCGGGCCTCATCCATTCGGCCCATGGCCTCGTAGGTCAGGGCCATCTCGTAGTTCGTCCTGGCTCCGTATGGAGAAGTCTTGAGGGCTTCCTCGATGAGAGACAAGGCGCGGTCGTACTCGCCCAACTCCCGGTAGCACCGCCCCAGGTCCATGGAAACGCCGGTGCTCGAAGGCGCCAGCCGCCGCTGCTCCTCGAACGCTCGGATGGCCTCTTGGTACTCGCCTCTCAGCACATGGGCCTCTCCTTGGGCGGCCAAGAGGGCAGGGCGCACGATCTCATACTGGAGGGTGTTGATGAACGCCTCAACCCCGGGTAGGGTGGCCTCGATGGAATCGACATCTTCCAGTGTGAGATAGATGTCCATTTCCCCCAAAGGAGCCATGGCGTCGAATGGTGGGGGGAGTTGGGTCCGGGCCTCCGCCACCAAATTCCAAGCATCATCCAACCGCCCGGCCTCGGCGTAGGTTCCGGCCTCCACCAAACGCTGCTGGACGACGGCGAAGTCGGGAAGGTACGCCGTGGCTTCGGCCAGCCGCTGCTCCAGGATCTCGATGGATCTTCCCACCTGGCCCCGGGCTTGATAATAAGCTTCCATGGCCGAAAAGACCTGGGCCCGCTCCTCTGGGGTACCCGCTGTCGCCATGGCCGCCTCGTACTGGGCCAACGCTTCGTCGAAGTTGCCCGTCACCCTCTCCAGGGACCCCATTCCCACCATCAATCCCACATCCGACGGGGCCATGAGGAGGGCCCGGTCGTAGTAGCCTCTGGCCTCCTCCAGGCTACCCATCCCACGGGCCAGTGCGGCAAGCTGAGAAAGGACCTGGTGGTTTTCCGGGAACTCGTCGGCGTACTGGTGAAAGACCTCCTTCGCCGCGGGGAAATCTCCATTCGATTCGTGGAGACTCCCGATTTGCAGGAGGACGTCTCGCTGCTCCGGCGCCAACTCCAGGATCGTGTTTAGTGTGGCCAGGGCGCCATCCTTATCGTCCCTCAAGAATTGAATCTGTACCCGGTTCTGGTGTGCCTGGACGTCGTCAGGAAATAGGTCGGCCCACATGTCCAGGGCCGCCATGGCTTTGTCCGTGTCCTGCCGCACGAGGAAGTAATAGTTGGACTTCACGATGAACCGGTTTCGTTCCGCTAGCCGGTAGATGTGGTCCATGGCTGCCTGCAAAGGTCCAACCATTTCGGCCGGGCGGTTCGTGAACATGTACAGGTTTGCGAGGGCAGCCTGGGCGTTAGCAAACGTGGGATCCTCCGCCACAGCCTTTTCCATGAGCTCGGTGCCCCTCGCGAAATCCCGCTCCACCTCGGTGGCAATCAGGGACTCGGTGGAGAGTCGAAAGGCCGAGGGAGAATCCGTCAGAATCTCCGAAACGGGCAGATCCTGGGCTCCATCATCTCCCAGGTCAGGGATCTTCAGGTCATCGCGGAGCTGCACAGAAATTCGGTCCGCCATCTCCAAGACATCGGTGCCGGCATAGGTCTGTTCCTCCAGCAAGCGGCCGCGGTTCGCGTCATAAGTGGAGACGGTGGCTTGGACTTCCCCATCCACGGTGGCTACCGTACCCATAACGAAGTACTCCCGATGCTGTTCCTCGGCGATTTCCCGAGCCAGGGAGAGAGGCACGTTCACCATCTCTCCGAAGCCGGCCTCCCGGAGGCGGTCTGGAAAATGGATCGGCGCTTTCAGGTCGAGGAAGTGGTCCTGGTCCAGGTCAGACAGAACAGCCATCGGGAGGCCATACTGGAGCCAGGTCGAAGCGGTGTCCTCGGGTTCCGCATCGAAGAAATAGACGGTCAGGCGTTTGCGGAACTCCGTCTTGGGGACCACCCTCTCGGATTCCACGCCGTCCTCGTCCGTGACCACCACCGTCGTGGTTGCTGCTCCCAGGTCCTTCCCCTGGAAGAAGAAGACCAGAAATAGGGCAGCCACCAGAAGATTCATGGGGATCCCGATCTTCTCTGCGGTCACCCACTCATCCTGCCCTGAGGCCCCGTGGAAGTAGGTCACGAGGACGATGCTGGGCAGGAGGAGGAGAGGCCCCACCAGAGCCAGGTCGATGAGATGCGGGGAGAGGGCGAAGTGTTGGGAGATAAAATCCACAAACTCCAACAAACCCCAACAGGCGCCGAAGTAGATGGCGACCACCTGGGGCACACGCCGACGGAGCAGGTCCTTGAAATACGTCACTGGAGGCCTCTGGGCTGGTAGTTACGGTACTCGAACATGTGGACAAGGGCCTTCAATCATCAAGGAAAATAATGCGTTGGAATATGAAACCCCAGGTCCTTGGAATCCCAAAGAGCGTGGCTTCTCGAGGGGTGGGTGACTAGGTTGAACGCCCCTTCAGATCCGGGCCCGGAAGGGCTACGGAATCCGTTCTGGTGGGGCCTGAGTGCTGTTCGACGTCGATCGTGATCGGTGAACTCCTTTGATGAACGAATTGGCCGACATATCCCTTACCTTCTCGCCAGCCAGTCTGCGGGTTCTGAACCTCTGCCTGGCTTTCATCATGTTCGGCGTCGCCCTCTCCATCTCGCCCAAACATTTCCGAGCGCTGTTAAAACAACCGGGATCCATCCTCACGGGCGTGTTCAGCCAGTTGGTTCTCCTTCCCGCCCTCACCTTCTTGTTAGTGCTGATTCTCAGACCTCCACCCGGAATCGCCCTGGGCATGTTCCTGGTGGCTGCCTGTCCAGGCGGCAATGTGTCGAACTATTTCTCTCTGCTTGGGAAGGCGAACGTCGCCTTGTCCGTTTCCCTTACCGGTTTTTCGACGCTGGCGTCAGTGGTATGTACGCCTTTCCTTTTCCGGTTCTGGGGGAATCTTTATGGACCCACGGCGACGCTTCTTCAGCGCATCGACATCCCTTTTCTGGATGTCCTGCTCCAAATCCTCCTGGTCCTGACCTTGCCGGTGGCCTTGGGGCTCCTTACGGCGAGCCTATTTCCGAAACTGACCGATCGCATTGCCCAGCCCATCAGACACCTCTCCTTCCTGTTGCTCCTGGGGTTCATAGCCATTGCCTTCTACGCCAACGCTCAGCAGTTCGTTACGTATATCCAC
>JBDHMC010000053.1:0-9207 GCA_039656355.1 Gemmatimonadota bacterium
ACGAGGGCTGATTTATGCTGGGACCGACGATGGCAACCTCTGGATGAGCCCCGATGATGGGGGCACATGGACGGACCTTACCGCGAATCTTGATGGATTGATCCCGGATGGGACCTATGTGAGCCGCATCGAACCCTCCCACCACGAAGCCGAGCGGGTTTACGTAACCTTCGATAATCATCGGAGGGGTGACTTTACCCCCTATGTCCTGGTCTCGGATGACGGCGGTGACCGCTTCAGATCAATCGTGAACGGCCTCCCCACGGGGAAGCCCGACTTCGCCCACGTAGTCCGAGAAGACCCGGTGAACGAAGACCTTCTCTTCGTTGGAACCGATGTCGGTGCCTATCTCTCCCTCGATAGGGGCGAGTCCTGGCAGAAGTTCATGAACGGACTGCCAACGACTCCGGTGCACGACCTTCAGATCCACTCGAGGGATGGTGATCTCATTGCCGGGACCCACGGGCGGTCCATCTGGATCGTCAATATCACCCCCCTCCAGCAAATCACCGAGTCGGTGATGGCGTCAGACGCTCACCTCTTCGCGCCGGCACCGGCCTACCAGTTCGGAACCCGGCCTACAGGGGGCGAGTTTACAGCGCAGGACTATTTTCAGGTTGGCAGCCCACCCTACGGTGCGCAGATCCGCTATTGGTTGAGCGAGTCGCCTGACGAGGACGTGGAGATCGTTATCCAGGACCCGGATGGCAACGAGTTTCAGACCATGACCGGCTCGAAACGACAGGGTTTGAATACCGCGACCTGGAACTTCAGAGGTCAGAGCCAACCGATCCCCAAATCCCCTTCGGAACTTCGCGACAGCATTGCTGTCGAGAAGCGCTTGGCCTTCGTGGTGGACTCACTGGCCGAGGCCGGGTCCGATCGGGATGAGCTTGACCGGGTCGTTGAGCAAATCCGGGGATCTTCCACCGGCGGTGGCTTCGCAGGCGGGGGCCGCGGGGGCGGGGTGGTATCCACCACGTTCACGGAACGGCCCGCTGAGGGCCGCCCCACATCGGGGGGTGGTGGCAGGGGCGGCAGCTCCGAGCCTTCCCTTCAGCAGCAGATCACCACGCTTGTTAGGGGAACCCAAGGCGGCCGTGGACGACGCTTCGGTAGGGGCGGCGGTGGATTGTTCCCTTCCCGCTCCGAACCAGCTCCCATGGCTGAGCCGGGAAGCTACACCGTGATAATGAAAATCGGCGATCAGACTTTCACCCAACCCCTTCGGGTCGACCGGAGCCATAGCGCGCCGTCGGGCTGATTCACTTCGACCGCAAGGTCTTGAGGGCCGTCCCTAACCGGGGCGGCCCTCTTTTTTTTGCAGGCCCGCGCATAACCTGAGCGGGGTCACCTTGTGGGCTCCGCCGTTGCAGAGATCTATTAGCCCAGTTAAATAGACGGATCTCGTCAGGCCAAACAGCTTCGATTGACATCAGATAAACAAAGGAGACATGGGATGTTCACTAGGCTCTCCACACTCGGATCCGTGGCTCTTCTCTTCATCGTGACGGCCTGCGGCGCTCAGTACTCCGGGCCCCCCGCCGACCTCGTGGTGATGAACGCCAACATCGTCACCATCGATAAGGACAACCCCAGGGCCGAGGCTGTGGCCGTCATCGGTGAAGAACTCATCGCCGTCACTTCCAACAGCGCTATCCAGGCCTATATCGGAGACGACACCGAGGTCGTGGACGCCGCCGGGCGTCTTGTGATTCCGGGTTTCAACGATGCCCACGCCCACTATGGCGGCCTGAACTCCGAGTACATCGAGCTCCGGTACATCACGGATCAGAACATTATCACCGACCGGGTTCGTGAGAGGGTCGCCCAGGTGGAGCCGGGGGTGTTGATCCGGGGCGGCCACTGGGAACACGAGATGTTCGACGACAAACAGTGGCCCACCAAAGAGCTCCTGGACGAGGTGGCCCCGGACAACCCCGTGGCTCTGAGCCGGGCTGACGGACACTCCACCCTTGTGAACAGCTACGTTCTCCGAGCCTCGGGCATCACCAACGACACCCCTGACCCCCCAGGTGGGGAAATCCAACGGGATCCGGTAACCGGGGAAGCCACGGGAATCTTCAAGGAGTCGGCCTCACGACTCCTCAGTTACAACGCGGTGGAGGTTGAAAGAACCCCGGAGGAGCAGGCAGCGCTCAGAGAGCAGGGCTGGGACGCCATGCTGGAGTACACACGGAGCCTTGGGGTTACCAGCATTCAGCACCCCGGGGGAGGAAACGCCCAGACCTACCAGAGGATGATGGACGAAGGGAAGCTCACGGTCCGTGTGGACGTTGCGGGGACACTGACCGCTGACCCGGGACGTTTGGACCGTTTTGATGAGCTCAGACAGGAGTATCCAGCCGAAGGGAACTGGATCCGTTTCGGCTATCTAAAGGGGTTTATCGACGGCACCCTCGGCTCCGGGACGGCCATGTTCTTCGAGCCCTTCGAAGATGAGCCGGACAAGAGGGGCCTCCCACAGATGTCCTACGAAGAGTTGGAGGAGAGGATCGTCGCCTCCGACGCCAGGGGGTTCCAGATCGGAATCCACGCCATCGGAACTGAAGCGAACAATTGGATTCTCAACGCCTACGAGAAGGCCCAGGAGGTGAACGGCCTGCGGGACAGCCGCCACCGGAGCGAGCACGCCCAGATCCTAATCGATGAAGACATTCCCCGGTTTGCCGAGCTGGGGGTGGTGGCCTCCATGCAGCCCACCCACTGCATCACCGACAAGCGCTTCGCGGAAAAGCGAATCGGGTTGGAAAGAAGCAAGGGTGCCTACGCCTGGCGACGCCTCCTCGACGCCGGCGTCAAAATCGCCTTCGGAACCGACTACTCAGTGGAGCCCCTTCCACCTCTGGAAGGCATCTACGCGGCGGTTACACGTAAGGATCGGTTGGGTGAGCCGGGCGACGGGTGGTTCCCGGATCAGAAGCTCACTGCCGAGGAGGCCATCGAGCTGTACACCCTGGGTGCCGCCTATGCCCAGTTCATGGAAGACCGTAAAGGGATACTCAAGGAAGGCTACCTGGCCGACATGGTCATTTACGACCGGGACTTCATGACCCTCCGCGAGGAAGAGATCATGCAGGCCCTGGTGGACTACACCATCGTCGGTGGCAAGGTGGTCTACACGAGATAGTGATCCATCTGAGTACGTGGCCCAAAGGAGACAGGGCATGAACCGACGTGACTTCCTCCTAGGCACGCTGGGGGCGACGGTTCTTCTCTCCCAAAGCGGGTGCCTGGAGGACCTACGAAAGCCCCCGAAGACCGGGTATCTCTACGGCGATCGCTTCCTGGAGCATGACTCCGGGGAGCGGCACGCTGAAAGCCCCGAAAGACTGACCGCGATTCGCGACAGGGTCCTAGGGTCAACGTGGTACGGGAGCTTCTCCAGATCCAACCGACGGAAGCCGATCCCGACACCGTCGCCCTGGTTCATACGCCGGAGTACATCGACCTGGTGAGAACTGAATGTGAATCAGGGTCGACCCGGCTCTCCACCGGGGACACCAACATCTCTCCCGCCAGCTATTCGGTTGCAGCAGCCGGAGTCGGGGGAATCGTCTCAGCCGTAGACCGGGTGATGAATGGGGATGCCAAAAACGCCTTTTGCGCCATCCGGCCACCCGGACACCACGCATCTTCTGAGCGAGGTATGGGCTTCTGCATCTTCAATAACGTCGCCATCGCCGCACGCTATGCTCAGACGGTGCATGGTGTCGAACGTGTCCTCATCGCCGACTGGGACGTCCATCACGGAAACGGGACGCAAGACACCTTCTATCAGGATGGAACGGTGTTCTTCATGAGTACGCACCAGTCCCCTTTTTACCCGAACACAGGGAAGGTGGAGGAGACTGGGGAGGGACCAGGGACGGGCCTGACCATGAACCGTCCTTTCGCCGCCGGAGCAGGAAACCGAGAGCTCATCGGGGCGTTCCAAAACGACCTTCTCCCCGCAGCAAGGGAGTTTCAACCGGACCTCACACTGATCTCGGCGGGATTCGACTCGAGGGTTGATGATCGTCTGGGCGGTTTTACGGTGGATGACGACGGGTTTCGAGAGCTTACGAAGATCATGCTGGAGATCGCGAACATCAGCGGCGAGGGCCGACTGGTATCCGTTCTCGAAGGCGGGTACACCCCCTCCGGCCTGGCGTCGGCCGTGGCAGCACACTTGGAGGAGTTGATCAGCGCCTGACCTAGGGAGGAGCCTCAACGCGAGTAACGCGGCTCGCCCCAGTAGCGCACAGGCTCCCTAATAGGCGAACCCGTAGGCCTCCCGCCGAGGGTCGCTACCCACGGTAAGTGACCCCAACCCCGGCTCCACCAGTATCATCTGGGCACCCCCGAACGTGGCTGTCCATCCCGAGATCACATCAAGGACATGCCCCCTTCGCTCCAGTTCTCCACGGACCTCTGAAGGAATCCAGGCCTCGATGGCCACGTCGAGCCCCGGGTAACTCCTGAACCGGGGTGCTTCTATGGCCTCCTGGGGAGTCATATCAAAAAGCAGAAGGTTGTTGATGATCTGGATCAAGGACTGGGTTTGACCGTCTCCCCCCGGTGTGCCGAGGGTGAAAGCGAGGTCATTCCCCCGCAGAGCCATCAATGGGGTGAGGGTATGGTACGGCCGCTTACCGGGAGCCACGATGTTGGGGTGGGATTCGTCCATGGAGAAGAGCGCTCCCCGGTTCTGCAGTACGACGCCGCTTTCGGGCTCGAGAATTCCGGATCCAAAAGTCTGGAAGAGACTCTGGATCCAGCTTACCCCGTTCCCCCATTGATCCACCGCGGTTAAGTAGACCGTATCGCCCGAGTCGTCTATCTCATCCGGGGAGGTTCCCGCACCCCCTGAGGGTGCGTCGATCCCGGAGATGACGTCGGATGCCGCATGCCCCGAGGTCACCATGGCAGCCCGGCGGGCCAGGTAACCCTCATCCAGCAGTTGATCCAAAGGGATCTCGGCAAAATTCGGGTCCGCTACCCATCGGTTCCGGTCGGCGAATGCCAGCTTCTTGAGCTCGATGAGGGTGTGCAGATAGTCGGCACCGGTGGGATCCATCCCGGCAAGATCGTGCCCCTTTGCCATCTCCAGGAGTTGGAGTTGCGCCATTCCCTGGGTATTTGGAGGGAGGACCAGAATCCCATGCCCCTCATATTCGATGGAAAGCGGCTCCACCCAGGTGGAGGAGTGAGCGGCAAAGTCGGCCTCTCGGAGGTACCCCCCATCTCTTTCCATATATGAAGAGATAGTCTGGGCCGGAGCCCCCTTATAGAAACCATCTCTTCCATACGAAGCGATCGCCTGAAGGGTCCGGGCCAGAGCTGGGTTCCGCAAAAGAGTTCCGGCTTGGGGCGGCTCGCCTCCTGGAAGGTAGAGCTCTCGCCCCGGGGGGTTTAGTGCCCCGGCTCCACCGGCGATATCCGTTCCCAACCGCTTCGAAACAGGGAACCCATCGGCCGCATACCGGATGGCAGGCTCCAGAGCTTCAGCAAGACTGATGGTCCCGAAGCGTTCCAGGGCATCGGCCCATGCCGCTACCGCTCCTGGCACCGACACGCTCAGAGAGCCCTTCTCCGGTATCTGGTCTTCGACCCCCCTCTCTCGGAAGAAGGAGGGATCGGCCAGGGCCCCGGCTCGTCCGCTTCCGTTGAGACCCAAGACTTCCCCTGTTGCCCCTTCATAGATCAGGGCGAATGCGTCCCCACCAACTCCGTTCATGTGGGGTCGGACCACCGCAAGGACTCCCGCCATGGTCACAGCAGCGTCCACGGCGTTTCCACCTCTCCTCAGGACATCGTAACCGGCGGAGGCAGCTAGCGGATGCCCGGCGGACACCGCCCCGTGGGTCCCGCGGATGTCGGGGCGGCTTTGAGCGGGAGCCATTTGACCATCAGTTCCCGAGATCAGGGACCCCTCCGGAGGCGAGTCCCCCTGAGGCGCATCAACACACCCCATGGCCACGAGAGAAACCGCCACCACCCCCCACCCCAGGAAAGACCTGAGAAAACCGACCATCGGACCTCCGGCGCGAAGTTTTTCCCGCTCATTCGGCGGGTACCCTTGAATCCCTAGTGCCCCTCGGGCACCGTCATGAGAGCATTAAAGACCAGTTTGAATGTGCCGTGAGTCTGGATTCTGTGCTGGGCCCGGAAGCCGATGAGGAGAACGGTGCCTTCACCGTGCTTTACCGAGACCACCGCCGCTTTGTTGGCGATGGCCTCCTCCCCCAGGAGCCAACCACTCTGCAGAATGTCCCTGTCTTTGTACGTCACAATTCGGTTCACACCGGCGCTGGCCGGACCGGAAACCGTCTCGTAGACCTGACCTGAAGCAAGGAAGAGGGCCAGGGCATCCTCCGGCATCCCGAAGGCATACGGGCTGGCGGAATTCACATCGACCTTCAGGGTCGACCCGGGGGACCAGAACTCATTCCCCCACATTCCTGCCACTGCGTTTCGGACCGGGAGGCCAAACTCGTCGATGGGCAGATCTCCGGCCTGGGCAAAGGTCACCAGAGTGCCTCCGTTCCGGACGAAAGCCTCCAGGGCGTCCACACCTGCCTGGCCAAATCCGGATCGATAGTCCGGCGGGATATCGTTTGGATCTCCTCCACGGCCATATCCACCTCCCCCACCAACCCCACGAATCCCCGTCATCATGGCTTTGGAGTCTGCCGGAAGGATGATGACGTCATAATCCTCGTGAAGATCCCCGGCCAGGATTTCCTTGTCGAACATGGTCGTGTACTCGAACTCGAAGTTCTCCAGGAGCAGGCGGGTCCATCCCTCGTCCATGTTCCCGCCGAGGTAGCGCTGGTACATGCCGATGCGTTGCTCAGTGATGGGGTAGCTGGCGGCTGGGATGTCTCCGTTCAACGGCATAAAATCCACGCCCGTTTCAGCCGCGATCCCCGCCACTGCTGACGCTGAGGCACCGGACTCCACAATGAAGTCACCAGCCTTTACTCCGTCCCCAGCATGAACCACCCGCCTCACCGAGGCCCCGACCTCGAAGAGGAGGTTCACCGCGTGGAACGCGTCGTTGAGGCTTCCATCCAATACGTAGCCATTGGCGCCTGCAGCCACTTCACCAGTTGGATCCAGCCACTCCGCTACCGTGGTAAGAGGCGCTTCCACCGCCGTTCCCACCGGGTCCGCACGGAGCCCCATGAACTCGGCGAAGTTGTCCGTTGAAAGGTCATAAGGACGGATGGGATTCCCTGATGTGTCCCGGGTGAAGCTGTTATCCGGATAGTAAGTCTGGCCCAGGACCCAGCGGATCAGGCCCCGCTTCGGCTGTGCCATGGACACCACGTAGCTCCCTGCCCCATAAACCCGACCCTCGTGGATGAACTCACGGGATGACCGGTCTACGGTGATCCCCTGCCCCAGGAGCAGGTTGATCATTTTCTCCATCGTTAGGGGATCATGCTGTTCGGCGGGGATCACGTATGCTTTTACCTCGCCCTCCAACCCCCGTTGGGTTTGCCGGCTGGCCTTGTTGTAGGCATTTCGGAGAACCGTCTTCCGGTTCTTGGCAGCGATCTCGAGGGGAGCGTAGGTGGCCACCTTTTGCATCTCGACGATGTCCCGAACGTGCCACCAGCCCCCGGGCCAAGGGCTCGGGAAAGTGGTTTGTTCCGCGTACTCGGGGAACTGTCGGGATCCTCCCAGTTGATCAGGGTGGATGAAGATGGGCGTAGCCAGGCGTGCGCTGGCCCCTTCGGTGAGCATTCCGGCAATGTTGTGGAAGGGCGTTATCCAGTGGAATCCGAAGTGACCCCACCCGGAGTAGATGGCCGCTCCGATAGCACCTTTCAAATCGGCCTCGTCCATCTTGTAACCGATGTGGGCTCCGTACCACGACATCTCGCGCCAAACCAACGGATCAGCCTCGGGGCGCACCGGTTCCGCGTAGGGCGGAATGGCCATGCGGGCGGTGTAGGACCCCATTTGGTGATGGTCGATGAAACCTTGGGGGATCCACTCCCTGAACATGATCTCGGCGCCATACTCCGACTCCACCGTCGCCCTCATGAAAGCGTCGCGGTTGTTGTCGTGGCCGATGTAGTGGTGATAGAGAACCGGGAGGCTGGCCCCTTCGTACTCCGTGCCCACCCACTGGTTGTACCAATCGACGATCATGATCTCACCGTCGGGATTGAGGCAGGGAATCATGATTGCGATGGTGTTGTCCAGGATCTCCAGAACTTCGTCGTCGTTCCGTGTGGCGAACTCCCAGGTGACCTCCGCGATGCCCTGGCTGGCCGCCACCTCTGAGGCATGGAGTCCATAGGATTGAACGAAGACGACACGGCCGTTCTCGATGGCATAGTCGATCTCGGCCTGGGAGTGGTCCCTGGGATCCTGGAGAATGGCGTTCAGTCGCTTTAGCTCGTCCAGGTTCGCCAGGTTCTCAGGGGAGGAGATGAAGATGGACAGGAAGGGATTCCCCAGGGTGCTCTCACCCATGTGGACGACCTTAATCCGGTCGCTTGCCTCGTCCAGCAGGTCGTAGTACTCCACCAGCTTGTCCCACCGGGCGAGTTTTCGATCGGCCCCCATTTGAAAGCCGAAAAAGTCTTCCGGCGAGGGAATTTCCTGGGCTTGGCTCCACGCTGGAAGCGCGAAGGTTAGGGCAAGGAAGAGGACCGCCAAACGAAGGACAGCGGGCTGGTTGAGAAGGATACGCGGCACAAAACGGCTCTGGACGGAACGGTGCGAATTCATGAGGCCCTCCGAGGTGGTCGGATTTCGGATATGGAACAGCCTAGAGGGGAGGGTCCAGCCTGGGCAAGAGAGGGTGGGAGAGAATCAGCCCCATCAGTCAGGGGCGACGTGGATCAGGGACCCCCTTCCGGTGGTTTCCCCGACTTCAACTGACGGTCGAACTCGGTCACGTCCACCAAGCGTTGAACGGACGCCTCAAGCCCCTCGAGCTGCCGCTCCATGTTATCCAAGCGGGCATCCCGGAGGGTCTCCGGAGAGTGGTCTGGATCCCCACGGAGACGTGCCTGGTCCTTCCGGGAGGGCTTCAGCACGAAACGGTAGGTTAGGGCAACAACGGGAACCAGCACAGCAATTATCATGGCGCTGGTCATCATGAGTTCTTGAAGCTGCCACCACTCCATAAGAATAATCCCCCTGCTTCGCCGTTTCTGCAGAATGCCACCCGTGAGCCACCAT
>JBDHMC010000054.1:0-9165 GCA_039656355.1 Gemmatimonadota bacterium
GATTCCATCGGGAAAAGGAATCCCGCCAAACTTGAACCGATGAGGGTGGTACCATGCCTCGGACCCGTATACTGATTCTCGGCGCAGCCGGGAAAGACTTTCACGTTTTCAACACCATGTACAGGGAAGATGAGGGGGTGGAGGTCGTTGGATTCACCGCCCAGCAGATTCCCCATATCGATGACAGGACTTATCCAGCCTCAATCGCCGGTGGGCTCTATCCCGAGGGCCTTCCCATCTTTCCGGAAGACGAGCTGGATGAACTCATCGCCAGCCTGAAGGTGGATCGGTGCGTTATGGCCTACTCCGACGTCTCCTACGAGTACGTCATGCATATGGCGAGCCGGGTAACTGCCTTGGGAGCCGGATTCGAAATCCCCAGCGCCACCCGTACGCTCATCGAATCCAAGCTGCCGGTGGTCGCTGTCTGCGCTTCGAGAACCGGGGCAGGGAAGAGCCAGACCTCACGTGCCGTGGCCCGGGTCCTGAGGGAAGCCGGATTGAAGGTGGCCGCTATTCGGCATCCCATGCCGTATGGCGACCTGGCCAAACAGAGGGTCCAGCGTTTCGCCGGTGAGGAAGACCTGGTCCACCACGATGTCACCATCGAAGAGCGAGAGGAATACGAGCCCCATATCGCCAATGGCTCCGTTGTGTTCGCCGGGGTGGATTACGGTGCCATCCTGACTGAGGCTGAGAAGGAGGCCAACGTCATCCTCTGGGACGGAGGAAACAACGACACGCCCTTCTACAAGCCGGATGTCCACATCACCTTGGTGGACCCCCATCGGCCCGGACATGAGTTGACCTATTATCCCGGGGAAACCAACGTCCGGATGGCCGACGTCATCATTATCAACAAGGTGGATACGGCCGACTACGAGAACGTCCAGAAGGTCAGGGAAAACGTAGAGTCCATCAACCCAGGGGCCGTGATTCTGGATGCCGCGTCACCCATCTTCGTGGACGACCCCTCGATCCTTAGGGGAAAGCGGGTTTTGGCTGTAGAAGACGGCCCGACCCTCACCCACGGCGGTATGAAGTACGGTGCTGCCACCATCGCAGCGAAGCGGGCCGGTGCCGCCAGCCTCGTAGATCCCCGGCCGTATCTGGTGGGGGAGCTCCAGGACACGTTTGAGAAGTATCCGGGGCTTGGGGTCCTGCTGCCGGCCATGGGGTATGGTGAAGCCCAGGTGAGAGATCTGGAAGCCACCCTTGCCAAAGCCGCCGAAGGGGGCGTGGAAGCGGTGGCGGTCGGTACACCCATCGACCTGGCTCATCTGGTGAAAATCCCGGTGCCCAGCACCCGGGTTCGGTATGAACTGCAGGTCATAGGGCTCCCCACCCTGAAAGAGGTGTTGGCTCCCGTCCTGCAGGGATGACTATCAAACCAGCCCGGGGTTTTTGACCGGTGTAGGTAAGCGAAGAGGCCCGGAGCGCTGGGATCAGTCCCCAGGGTTCCGGGCCTTCTCTGTCAGGGAGCCCCGTGGCGCGCGAAACGCGGCTCGCCCCACTTGCGCAGAGGCTCCCTAGGATCCCGCTTCGTTCTCGAGCTCCTCGGCCTTCTTCTTCCCGGCCTCCAGCCCTCGGTGGGCCGCGTCGCCTGCAAACCCCCGCCTTGCCAAGAATCCATGAAGGCGGCGTCTGGCCTTTTCCGTTTCCGGGTTGAACCGATCCCCCAACAGATCCTTCCTTGTGGAGGGGCTCTGCTTTCGAATCCAACTCTCGGCCGCCCTGGCAGAGAGGTTATCTGCGGAAATCCCCTCTTCCTGGAGGACAGACTCCACCACGTCCTCGGCGAGGGAGGTGGCCACTCCTTTGGCTGTGGCCTCTCGCTTCAGGAGGAAGGGGCTTCTGGGGGAGAACCGAAGTCGATCCCGGGTGAGGGATCGGGCGAAGGTCTCATCGTTGAGGAGGTCCCGGTCCACCAACCATCGGATGCAATTGGAGATATCCGAGGTGGGAAAACCCTTCTTGAGCAACCGTTCCCTGAGCTCCTTGACGCTCCGGGCCCGGGCTGTGAGAAGTCGAAGTGCGGGTTTCAGGATGGCTTCGGAGGGAGGATCGGAGGAAGGCTCGGAGGTCTGTGCCGGGTCCCATCCTGAGGGCGCGGATTTTTCAATCGTCACGGCACCTCCAGTCGTTTTCGTTTTGGATGATGAGCTCCAGGTGGTCTCCCGGATCCACCATCATTCTCTCCGTCTCACATGTCGGACCGGCGAGAATGTCGATCTCCAGGTAAAACTCGGAGGGAGCCGGAAGGTTCAGGGTGAAGACGGCCTCCTGCTTACCCGTGACTCGTCCGAGTCGATGCCGGCCACCTAATGTGTGCCCCCAAATGGTGGCATCCATGAAGGCCAGGTTGGTGACGAAGATCTTGACTTCATTTTTGGCCTGGTCCTCCAAAAAGGAATCGGATCGTCCACCGCCTGCCACACACCCGACAAGAAGAGTGGCCGCAGCCACGGTTGAGATGAGTGCTGTTTGCCGGAGTTTCATGGACTTGGTTCCTTCCCGGTTGCCTTCTTGATCCTTTTCCCTGAAGGGAGGTCCTTGCACGGTCGTGTCTCTTCTCCCCACTGTCTTCTATCTTCAAATTGGACGCGGAGTTCCATCACTCGATCGGGCGGGTGCCCAGGGAGTACCCCATGGATTGGTCCAGACCCCCTGCTGTTGCAGGGGCGTTCTATCCTGACCGGGAAGCCTCCCTTCGATCGGAGGTTGAAGGACTCCTGGAGGCTGCCGCCGTAGAGGGAAGGGACTCGGATGGGGGAGGAGGCCCCGGGCAGGGGGTGGATGGGAATCTCAAAGCCGTTATCGTCCCCCACGCCGGCTACGTCTATTCGGGTCCGGTGGCGGCATCGGCTTATTGGCGACTCGCCTCTCTGCGGGGATCCATTCGCCGTGTCCTCCTCCTGGGCCCAGCCCACCGCTATGGCTTTCAGGGTCTGGCGGCCTGCAGCGCCAGTGCTTTCCAGACGCCTTTGGGCATGGTTCCTGTGGACCGGGAGGGCGTCCGTAAAGCCCTCGAACTGGATCAGGTCCTCCTTCTTGATGTGGCCCACGAGGGAGAACACAGCCTGGAAGTTCATCTTCCCTTTCTCCAGGTGGTTTTGGGTGATTTTTCCCTGGTCCCCTTGGTTGTTGGGGACGCCTCTCTCGAAGATGTGGCAGAGGTCCTGAAGGTCTTGTGGGGCGGTGCTGAAACACTCGTCATCGTGAGTTCGGACCTGAGTCACTTCCTGCCCTACCCCCAAGCGAACGAACGGGATGCAGCAACGGCTCGGGCCGTCCAGGAGCTTCGGCCGGAGGAGATCCGTCATGATCAGGCCTGTGGCATGACGCCCATGGGGGGGCTCCTCCTCCGAGCCCGTGAAGAGGGGCTCTCAGTTGAATGCGTTGATCTCCGAAACTCCGGGGATACGGCCGGGCCTCGAAACCAGGTTGTAGGTTACGGCTCCTTCCTTTTCAGTTGAGTCCGGTCATCCTCTCTGCAAATACCACCGTCTGCTCAGGAGGTCCCGATACACGGTGACGATCTGCCCGTCTTCCAAGACTAGCCTGGCATAACGTCGGGAGATGGGGTCCCGCCACCATTCGTCGTCCACCTGCCAGATTTCCAGGATCTGCTGGACCTTCCGGACCCCTCCCTTCAGGTAGAGAAGGTGGGGACGACCTCCACCTCCCGCCCGGACTCGGAGGGGCCGAGGGGCATTCAGGGGATGGAGAGCCTGGGGATCGAGCTTCTTCAAAGCATTGTCCTCTTCATCACGGTTCGAAGTTCAGGAGGGCATGGCGCCTCTCCGGTATTCGGGACCAGGGGTCCACTTCCACCACTCGATAGAGGGGGGAGTGGCCCAGCTTCAGCTTCAACTCCTTTACCGCTTCTCGTAGGGACGGTGGGATGGCTCCTTCCTCCAACTCCATCCCATCGGACTCACGTCCTCCTTCTTCCTTCCGGTCAAAGAAACCGATTTGGGAAGAGGCCGCCCCGAACTGGAAGAACTCCACGGTCAGCCTCTCCACGGCTCGGGACGGAGGCGAGATGGCCATCCGAGCCCTGAGAGGGAAGGCGATGGACTCTTTCTGGGCTGTGGGCTCCCGGAGGATGACCTCCATGGACCAGGACCCTCCTCCTTCCAGGCGAGTTCGAAGGCGTACTCCTCGAACACTTCGGCCCCGGCGAGCTGGTCGAGACAGGGCCTTTTCCAGGAGCTGGCCCAGCGCCCCGTGGATGGTCTCGGTTCGTCCTGCAGGGGAAGGAAAATCCAGGGAGACCCGAATGGGACGGGGATGGTGGAGGGGGCGCACAGGATCCACACGCCGGCCCCTGGCCCACTCCAAGGCCCTGCGTCCCTCCGGTCCGAACTGGCCCACAAGAGCTGGCTGCGGCAGGGAGATGATCTTCTCCAGGGTGGTGATGCCAAGACGCTCCAGCCGCTGGATCATGAGGGGATCGACCGGGAGGACGGAGACGGGACAGGAGGCAAGGAAGGAGGGAAGCTCCGGATCAGGCACCAGGACCGGTCTTCCCGGTTTGGCTCGGGCTGCCGCGACCCAGGCACCAAACTTCCCGGAGGCCCGCCCTACCCGGGTGGCTGCCACCAGGGGCCCAGGGAAAACCTGGAAGAGAGCCTGGAGGGTAATCCTTACCTGTCGGGAAGGAGGACCGTGAAGGCGCTCCAAGCCGTCCATTCCCATGAAGATTCGCCCTCGACCGGCGGGCTCCACCACGGGACTCAGCTCCATGAGGGCTTCCACCATCTCCTCTTGGGCTGTGTCATAGTGGGCCGGATCAGGCTCCAGGAGGGTCAGGGAGGGGCAGAGGGAGATGGCTTGAGAAACCAACTGTCCTGGACGAACGCCTGCCTCAGCCCCTCGCTCCGAAACCTGCCAGAGGGTTCGTCGGGTTCCCTCTCCCGGAGAGAGGAGAGCCACGGAGGTGGCATCCAGCTCCGGAGAGCGAACCAACTCCAACCGAAGCTCGAAGGTGGGTAGCCAGACACAGAGAGCCTGCCGACTTCCGGGAAGGGAAGTGGATGACAGTGGGAAGTTTCCCCTCTTCCCCTCCACGTCCAAAAGGAGGGGAGGCTCCTGGTACACCTGTGTCATGAGCAGTAGACGGTTTTGGAGCCTGTCCGGGTAACGCAGCTCGCCCCATTACCCGGACAGGTTCTTAGAATACCGAAGAAAGACCGAAAGTAAGATAAAGCGAAGATGGAAGGGCGGCAACAGAAACGGTGGGGGAAGTGGCAAAAAGGGGAAATCAAGGGCAGTGCGGGGACCCATTGTACCTTATATTCTTGTCCCTTGTCGCACCTGGCTCCCCAGACCAGGCGGAAAGAACTTCTGTCAGGCAAATTGCACATGAATGTTGAACTCATCCTCCGGGATCCGCTGACCGTACCGTCCCCTCTCCTGGTCCTACCTCTTCCCGAGGGAACGGAGACCCTGAAGGGAGCCCTCGCCTCTGCCAATGCCCTCACGGAAGGAGACCTGGAGAGAGCCCTGGAGCGGAAGGACATCACAGGAAAGATGGAAGAGACCTTCCTTTTTTTTCCTCCCGATGGTTCGGGACCCAAGCGCATTCTCGTAGTGGGAACGGGCAAACGGGACGAGTTGGACGCAGAGGTTCTTCGGAGAGTATGCGGCCGAGCGGTTCGAGTTGCTGAGGGATTGCAGTTGGAAGCTCTGGCCGTATGGATGGATCCCGGGTTCCCTCTCTCGCAGGTCACCTACGCCCAAGCCGCCACCGAAGGAGTGGTTCTGGCGGCCTGGCGCTACAAGGAGTTGAAGACTCAAGAGGATCCCGACCACCCGGACACCGACCTGACAGATCTGTCCTTGATTACTCAGGGTGACGAGGACGAAGCACGCCGGGGGTTTCTCATCGGGCTGGCCCAGGCCAAGGGGGAGAATCTGGCCCGGACCCTTCAGGCCCGGCCCGGGAATGTGGCGACTCCCACCCACTTGGGGGAAGAAGCGAAACGGTTGGGGAAGGAGTATGGTCTCAACGTCACCATACTGGGGCCGAAGGAGATTGAGGAGGAAGGGATGGGCGCCCTTCTGGCTGTGGCCCAAGGCTCCGAGCAAGAGCCTCGGTTCATCGTCATGGAACACCGGGGAGGCCCAGAGGGGGAGGCTCCCCTGGTCCTGGTTGGGAAGGGCCTCACCTTCGATGCCGGCGGGATTTCCATCAAACCGGCTTCCGGAATGGAGGACATGAAATACGACATGTCCGGGGGAGCTGCGGTTCTAGGGGCGATGCAGGCCGTGGCGGACATCTCTCTGCCCCTCAATGTCACGGGTATCGTCCCCAGCTCCGAGAACCTTCTTTCGGGTAAGGCGGTAAAACCTGGAGACGTGATCCACACCCGGGAGGGAAAAACGGTAGAGGTAGTGAACACCGACGCTGAGGGCCGCCTGATTCTGGCCGACGCCCTCTCTTTCGCCCAAACCCTGAAACCGGCGGCCGTGGTGGACTGCGCCACTCTGACCGGAGCGTGTGTAGTGGCTTTGGGAAATCAGGCTACGGGCATCTTGGGGACCGATGAGAGCTTGGTACAGGAAATCCGGGAGGCTGGGGACCGATCAGGAGAGCGCTGTTGGCCTCTCCCCCTCTGGAAGGAGTATCGGGAACAATTGGACAGCGGTGTGGCCGATTTGAAAAACGTAGGGGGGCGCCCCGCCGGTACCATTACTGCCGCCACCTCCTGAAGGAATTCGTGGGTGAGGTACCCTGGGCCCATCTCGATATCGCCGGAACGGCGTACGGGGAGGGGAAGCCCTCCTATCGTCGAAAGGGGGCCTATGGAGTGCCGACCCGGACGCTCTTGGAGTGGGTTAGGAGCCGTGTGGCGTGACCCTGTTTGACGCCCCGTCTCGGGGGGTTTTCTTCATGAGTGGGGTCATAAAGGGGCTCCTCATCTGGTGTCTCCTGGCTCCTCCTTCCGCGTTGTCCGGGCAGGTCATTCCCGATTCGACGCGAATCCCTCCCGATTCTATCCGGCTTTTGACTCCAGACGATACCCTGGGCCTCCAGGAGGTACTCCCTGACTCCATCAATCCCGAGGACACCCTTCCTGCAGTCCAACTTCCGGATCTGGCCAAGCCCCTGCCGGAGGGTTGGTATACCGGTGTTTGGGAGTGGTCTCGGGAAGAGATTCTGGCCAGCAAGGCCATCACGTTGACCGAACTCCTCGAAGAAATCCCAGGTACGGTGCCGCTTCGAGGGGGGGACTTCGGGACTCCGGTTTCTGTATCCGCATTTGGGGCAGGGGGTGGGCGGATCAGGGTTTTTCGGGACGGGATCGAACTCCTGCCCCTGGAAGGGAGTGTAACCGACCTCAGTCGGGTTGGAATCGGGGGATTGAGGTCGATTCGGGTGGTACGGGCGGTTGGGGAGCTCCGGATCGAGTTGGAGAGCGTTCTCGCCGTGGGTGGGCGGCCGTACTCCTTGGTGGAGGCCGGAACGGGGGACCTCAACTCGAACCTCTTCCGGGGAACGTTCAGCCAACCCAGGGCCTTGGGTGGCGTCGTGGCCCTAACTATGGAGAGGGTAGATACCAGAGGTACTGCAGGGGCCGAACCTGGAGTCACCCAGGGCGCATGGCTCCGATACGCGAGACCTCTTTTCGGCAAGGGTGTCCTTCTCTTCGACTATGCTTCGAGGGCATCGGACCGGGATTTCGAGTTCGCGTTCGTAGAAGCGGGAGGGCGTTACCTTCCTTCCAAAGCCTCCCGGTCGGATTGGTCCGTCCGGACCCGCTGGAGCCTCCTTCCCGGTTTGGTGGGAGATCTCTACTACGGTTCATCTTCCCTAAAGACCGAAGAAGGGGAGACCTTCGAGTTCGGAGTGGAGAGCCGAAAACAGCTTGGGGCCATCCTGACCTACGAGTCGGATCGGATCAGGGCTCTGGGGCGGATAAAGCGACTCTCAGGTGAGGGGCTACCGGGCACTACGGCTCATTTCGAGGTGCAGGGCACTCTGGGGCTGTTCGGCGGTGTGGCCGGAGAGACGACCTGGGAGAGTTGGGAGGACCGGTCGATTAGTCGGAATCGGCTTCGGGCTTGGACTACCCCGGTGTGGGGACTGTCCGTCTTTGCAGAGACCTGGTCCGGGGAGTGGGGACTTCCCTATCTTCCGCCGTTGTCCCCGTCGCCGCCCGATTCCGTGGCCGAAGGTGAGGAGGAACCCCTTCCCGTGGACACCCTGCCCGCTGCCCTCCCCGGTCCCAGGTTTGCGAAACACAGCGGGTCCAGATACGGGGCCCAGTTCCAATGGAAGGGGCTCTCCTTGTCCGGCGCCCTTCTCAAAGCCGAGTCCGACTCCCTCTTCCTTTTGGGCCTCCCCACGGACCGACCCGGTGACACCCAAGCTGGTGGGTCCCGGGATGGTATTGAGGTTTCAGCGCGAATCCCCATCTACCCCAAGGGGTTCTCCCTGGTGGGGTGGTGGCAGAAGTGGGACCAGGCCGAGGATATGTGGACTACACCCAAGGACTCTGCGGCCAGTCCCGAGCTTCTCCCTGAGACCAAGATTCCCTGGCGATACCTTCCGCGACAGAGCTATCAAGCAAGTCTCAGCTTCCACGACACCTTTTATCCAACGGGAAACCTCGAGGTGTGGTTCGACCTGGGTGTGCGTGGTCGGGATCCGATGGCGGTGCCCTTCCTGGAGGAGATCGAAGTGGGAGACGATGAGGACCCCCGTATGGTTCCGACCATGGTCCCCTTCTACCAGAGTTGGTTCGTTCGGCTCCAGGTTAGGATCGTCACGGTAAGGGCTTTCATCATGTGGGAGAACTTCACTATCCGACAGCAGAATCAGGATTTCCCGGACAGAAACCTTCCTTCTACCCGGTCTTTTTATGGGGTCCGGTGGACTCTCTGGAACTAGGGAGCCTCTGCGCAAGTGGGGTGCGGCCGCGCACAGGGGTCTTGCGGATGCCAGGCAAGGAAGGACGACGAATGCGATGCCAAAGCATCGGGGAGGAGTCATGACGCCGTATGGCGCCGCAATCCCCCTGTGCCCTTCGGGTTACTGCGGCACGGGGCCATCTGCTTCGTTGGGAGTTCTCACCGTAGCGCACGGCTATGCCTTCGAACTCCCGCCTACCATATGTCCCCGTGGCGCGAGTAACGCGGCTCGCCCCACTTGCGCAG
>JBDHMC010000055.1:0-9124 GCA_039656355.1 Gemmatimonadota bacterium
CCCGATGCTTCAGCATCGCATTCGTCGTCCTTCCTTGTCTGGCATCCGCAAAAGGGCACCGCTGCAAAGCAGTGGTCCTGCGCGGCCGCACCCCACTTGCGCAGAGGCTCCCTAGTCCTCCGCTCCATCGATCTCCGACGTGGCGGGAAACTCGTAAGGCTCCTCGGAAACCCCGGCAGAGTCCCCTCTATCGCCCGTGAGGCTCCGCGTACCAGCCCTGACTCCGCGGACCGCGGCGGCAGTGTCCAGGGCGAGGTCCTCCGCCTCGTTTTGGAGAACCTCCACCAGGGCTGTGAAGTCCTGGATCCGCTCTTCCATCCGGACGGATGCCTCCTTCAGTCGGTCATTGAGACTGGCCACCGAAGCATTCAGTTTTTGAATGTCGGTGCGAACCGCCATCGTGATGAAGTCCACATTCTCTGCGACGCTCCGAACTCGTACCATGACGGGGGCCGCATCCTTCTCCAGGCCCTTCGCCACGGATCCAATGGACCGCGTGAGCTTCCTCAACTGGAGGAGAACCACGAGAAGTGCGACCAACACCCCCAATACTGCGACGCCAAGGACGATGGTGGACACGGCCTCCACCGTGGAGAGGAGGTTGGGAGAAACCACCATGGCCAGGGTGTCCGGTGGAGAGCTCTGGATGGCCGAGAATGCGGATGCAGTTAAGATCGTCATAAGTGAAGTGTAACCGGGTGTCGGCTCAGGGATCCAGGTCGAGGCCCGGGGTTGCTCCTCCAAGCTTGGGGATCAGGGGTTTCGGATGCCACCCTCTTCGCGCTTCGGCCATAGCTGCCACCACTGTCTTTCGGTGGACGGAGGTCGTCTTTTGGCATATCAAGAGGACTCCCGGTCGGAGGTAGGGGCGTCCGTTCGGGTTGGCAGCGGGCCTCCACCGGCCAGGGCGTCTTCCATACGGGGGGAAATCTCCCCGGCGCGCACGAGAATGTTGCGAGTGAAGAAGGGGCCGGTGAGCTCAGAGAGGATCACCCCCAGGACTACGACAGCGAAAAGGAGGTCTGCTGCATCCCTCTCGCCCAACATGAGACCGCTATAGGTAAGCACGCCGGAAATGGCCATGGCCAGGGAAATCCCGCCCTGAGGGATGAGGCCGAGTCCGAACCGCCGGGGAGTTGAGAACTGGAAGGGGAGGAGGCGAACCATCACCAGGTTGCCCAGGACCTTCCCCAGGCCTCGGACCAGAGCGTAACCCACCGCCAAAGCTAGAATCCAGAGGGTGGAAAAACTCAGAAGGGCACCAGCCAACATGAGGAACACTACGTAGATGGGTTTTTCCCAGTCCTGAAGGACCCGGTAAACCCGCTGAGGATCGTCCGCGAAGTTTGCGACCGTTGCCCCCATGGTGACGGAAACAAAAAGGGGTGACAACTGCAGCAGGAGGGCAGCGCCGCTGGCGAACGCAGCGATCCCCAAAAGGAAGAGGACCATCTCTTCCCCTCCGGGACGTGGACGGGTGAGCCAGATAAAGAGAATTCCACAAATCACGCCCAACCCCAACGCGGCGACCACCCATGGCAACCGGGAAAACACTGCCAATCCGATGCCCAGGTCCCCCGGGGGAAAGAGGGCATAGACCACCTGAAGGGCTGCGATCCCCACTAAGGCGTCTACCGAGGCCACATAAAAAAGAAGGTCCCGGACCCTACCGCGGACAAGGTAGTTCGTGGAAATCAGGGCGATCCCGGCTGGGGCAGAGATGCATGCGGTTGCCGCCGCGGCCATCAGGAGGAGTTGGGGGATCCGCCCCGCCTGTCCCAACCCCAGGATGATGACCCATCCGATTCCCAGAAAGAAGAAAAAGGCCAGGACTGCCTGTCCTAGGGCCAGGAGGTGGAGGACCGGAGGAAACTCCCTGAGGTTCCTACGGTTGAGCTGAAGGCCGAAGAGGAACCCGATCCACCCCAACCCTATGCCAAGGAGGGGGAAAAGTTGTAGGACTGCCTCCCGCGTCAGGAGGCTCAGAAGGTTGGGGCCCAGGAGGAAACCCAAGAAAAGGAAGTGGGTGCCGGTCCGAAACACCAGTCGGGGACCCGGAGGAACATGAATGGTCGAAAAGGAAAGGCGGGCCCCGACCAGGGCCAGGAGAATCAGGATCAGGGTAGAGAGAATAGGGTCCATGAGACCGAAGGCTACACGGGATCCTGGTCCTCACCTAGTTCCGGCGCCAGCCCCACCACGCGGTCCAAGGGGAGGGTGAAAGCGATCCCGGTGGCCGGCGACGTCAGGTCCCCGCAGACCTCCTGTAGCAATGCAATAGCCTGATCGACCTTCTCATCATCAATGACGCTAAAGAGGGTCCGGTTCTGCGGACGGGACCTGGAGATCAACGTCTGGAGGCCCGCGAAGATGGGAATATCGTGGCTCAGCACCCGGCCCATGCCCTCGCTGTTGATGATCGTAGCCCCGGTGATTCCCAACTCGAGATAGCCTGATAGGATCTCATCCACCTTTTCGGGATCGTTCACCACGGCGATCAGTAGGTGCACGGTGATGCCTCTGATGCCGGATGGGGAAGGGGGGTGCGGCTTCTAAACATGCTGGGAATCCACCCGAAGGATCGCCTCCAGGAGCGAGTCGCCATCGGTAGCGCCACGAAGCTCATCCAGGTCCCCAGGGTGTTGGGCCAGACGGCAGATTCGGGCCAGGAGCTTGATGTGCTCTCCCTCTCTGCCGGGGGGGGAGAGAAGAACGAAGAAGATGTCAACCGGGTCCGCATCCGGCGGGCCGAACGGGATTGGGGTGGCGGTGGTCGCCAACAGGAGAAGGGGTTTCGGGAGCCCGGGTACGGTGGCATGGGGGACGGCAACACCATGTCCGAGACAGGTGGTGTGAGCTTTCTCCCGGGCCGTCAGGGCTTGAATGGCTTCCCCCCTCGACGGCAGGTGACCCCGTTCCTCGAAGAGGGCTCCAAACGCCTCCAGGGCCTCCGAAGTATCCAGGGCCTTCAGATCGTTGAGAACCAAGTCGTCAACTAGATAATCGCTGAGCCGCATCATGGGCCTCGGACTGAGCTGTGATGAGAGTATCCATGCGATTGTAGAGGTAAGAAAAGAAACGTGTCAAGCCAGGAGTCCTTCACGGGCCCGCGCGATGGCCTGAACGAGCCCCAGGTGGAGACCAGGCACGTATCCTGCCTCTGGAACCACCTGAGGCGACCCAACTTCGATGCAACGACCCCAGCTCGAGGAGGCTTGAGTGAGGCGGGTGGGGAAATCCAGACATCGGTTGCTGGAAACTACGCCGGACCGGTATGTTCCCGCCGTTCCCGGCTCCAGTTTCTTGGTGGAGTCCCCCTATACCGGTCCTCAGTTCCCGAGTCACAGGGAAACACCCATGCCGTGCTTCGTAGTTGAGGGTGGCCATACCCTTCGGGGAGCCATCCGGCCCGCCGGAAACAAGAACGCAGCCCTCCCAGCCATCGCGGCCACACTTCTCACAAAAGAAGAGGTGGTCCTCCAGAATGTTCCCAGAATCCGGGACGTGGAGACCCTCCTGGATCTCCTGAGATCTCTGGCTGTCCGAGTGGAGTGGACCGGTGAAAACGAGGTGACGGTCATGGCCGGCGGTGCGACCGGAGGTCGGCCCGATCCAGAGCTGGCCAAGAAGATTCGCGCTTCGATCCTCCTGGCCGGTCCCCTCCTGGCTCGATTCCAGATGGTGGACCTGGGCCCCCCCGGGGGGGACGTGATCGGGCGTCGGCGCCTGGATACCCACTTCCTGGCTCTGGAGGCTCTGGGAGGAGTCCGAAAGTCCGGGGCGGGGTTCGCCATGGAAACCCAAGGCCTGACCGGGGCAGACCTTTTTCTGGATGAACCATCGGTCACAGGGACTGAAAACGCTGTCATGGCAGCTGCTTTGGCCCAGGGTCCAACACTGATTCGAAACGCTGCAGCCGAGCCCCATGTCCAGGACTTGTGCAGCCTTTTGAATCAAATGGGAGCTCGAATCAGAGGGTCCGGGACCCACAGGCTGGAAATCGATGGGGTGGAAGAACTACACGGAACCACCTTCCGTCTATCTTCCGACCATATCGAAACGGGGTCGTTCATTGGGCTGGCTGCAATGACCGGAAGCGAGGTCACCATCGAAGACGCTCCTCTGGAGCATCTGGACTCGACTCTCTTGGGCTTTCGTCGGTTGGGTGTGGAGTGTTCCCTCCAGGGCAGATCCTTGATCGTTCATGGTGACCGGGCCCTGGAGATCCAACAGGATGCCTTCGGGCATGTGCCCAAGATCGACGATGGGCCCTGGCCGGCCTTCCCGGCCGACCTGACCTCTATCGCCCTTGTGACCGCCACCCAGTGTCGGGGCACCGTTCTCATTCACGAAAAGATGTTCGAATCCCGCATGTACTTCACCGACAAGCTGGTTGGGATGGGGGCGCAGATCATCTTATGCGATCCCCATCGGGCCGTAGTCGTGGGCCCTGCGCAGTTGCGGGGGAGTGTTTTGGAAAGCCCTGATATCCGGGCTGGGATGGCCATGCTCATCGCGGCTCTGGGGGCCGAGGGGGAGAGCAGGATCAAGAATATCGGCCAAATCGAGCGTGGTTATCAGCATATCGACACCCGGCTCCGGGCACTGGGAGCCAGGATCACCCGGGAGAACGGCGAGAGTTAGGGAGCCTCTGCGCGAGTAACGCGGCTCGCCCCACTTGCGCAGAGGCTCCCTGGGTGTCTGAACCCCGGTAGCCAACCTTGAAGGCAGGGGGTCCTTCCGCTATCTTCAAATCCAGAATCGCCCTTCGGGGCGGTCCTTTTTGAGTGGGGGTGTTGGCGGCCCCCGCTTTTTTATTCCTGACAGCTTCGATGGGCCGGGGAGGAGAGGAAGTCGTGGCCATTCCCCTTCCAGATGTGGTAGGTGAGGTGGAAGCCCGCCTGGAGCGCATGGGATTTGATTTGGTGGAGGCGAAATGGGTCGGAAGTGCGGGACGACCCATTCTCAGAATCCGGATGGATCTTCCGGATGCAGTGCCCGGTGAGCGCGGTGTGAGCGTGGATCAATGCGCTTATGTGAGCCGGGAGTTGGAGCCCTGGCTCGACGGCCATCCCGGGGTCCCGGAGCGATATGTGTTGGAGGTCTCCTCTCCGGGACTCGAGCGGCCCCTGACCCGGCTCGGTGACTGGGAACGGTTCAAGGGGCATCCGGTGATGGTGAAGGGTCGGGATTTCCCGGGGGGCCAGGGGAATCGCCTGGAGGGTGAGCTCCTGGGGTTAGAAATGAATGAGAGAGGTGAGTCGTTGGTGGCCCTCCTCCTTGAGAATGATGAGCGGGTTCGAATCCCTGTGGACCGAATCCAAAAAGCTCACCTGATCTATCGATGGGATTGAAGCGACCGGCCGACGGCCTGGACCCTGGGGTTTCAGGTATTCAGGCAGGATCAAGAGGACGAGAATGACCGACGCTGGCCAGATTGTAGCGGCATTTAGAGACATTGGCGCAACGAAGAACCTTAGCCCGGACGAGGTCTACGATCTCATTCGGGATGGGATCGTTGCGGGCTTGGTAAAGATCTACGGCCCGAATGTGGAAGCCGAGATCGAGATCGATGAAGCCTCCGGGGACATCGACATCATCGTCCTGAAACGAGTGGTGGAAGAAGTAGAGGACGAATCCTCCGAGATTATTCTGGAGGAAGCCCGTTGGGACGACGACACGTACGAGGTCGGGGATGTAATGGAGATCCCCGTAGACTTCGCCGAGTTCGGTCGCAATGCGGTGATGGCGATGAAACAGCGGATCGTTCAGCGGGTGAGGGAAGGGGAGCGCCAGAGGATCCGAGAGGAATTTGCCGAACGGGTAGGCGAACTCCTCTCCGGAGAAGTTCAGCAAATCGAGCGGGGCAAGATCGTCGTAATGATGAATCGGGCCAAGGACGCCGAGGCCATCATCCCCTGGCGAGAACAAAACCCCCGTGAGCGGTTTCGGCAGGGAGATCCCATCCGGGCGGTACTGAAGAAGGTGGACGAGACGCCGAAGGGGCCAAGGCTGATCCTTTCCCGTGGCGACCCCCTCTTCGTAGCCTCCCTCTTCAAGCTCGAAGTCCCCGAGATCTATCAGGGGATCGTGGACATTCGGGAGTTGGCTCGGGAAGTCGGCGGTCGGACAAAGATCGCCGTGTCCAGCCGGGACGACTCCATCGATCCGGTTGGGGCCTGCGTAGGGTTGAAAGGGTCCCGTGTCCAGGCTGTGGTCAACGAGCTGGGCGGGGAGCGAATTGACATCGTCCCCTGGCATCCCGATCCGGAGGTGTTTGCCCGACGGGCCTTGGCTCCGGCTCGCGTAGCCAAGGTCGTCAGCGATTACTCCAGGCAGGTCATCACGGCTATCGTCGATGAGGACCAACTCTCCTTGGCCATCGGGCGAAACGGACAGAACGTCCGGCTGGCTTCGCAGCTCATTGGATGGCAGATCGACCTCTACGGATCCAGGGAGTGGCTGGAACGCGGAGCCGACCTTTCCATCTTTGGAGATCCACCTCCTGACGACACATACGAAACGGCGGATTTCCCCCTCTCCGAATTGGATGTGGAGGAAACCACCCTGGCGGCCCTGGAAACCGCGGGATATCATACATTTCTCGACATCATCGACCTTGAGAAAAACGATTTCCTGCAGGTTCCGAGTCTCACCGAGACGGAAGCCGACCGGCTTCTCGGAATCATCGACGAGCTCACGGTGGTTGAGGGGGAGGTCACAGGTGACGATCCTCCCGTCGCGGAGGAGCAGGAGTCCGACGAAGCTGAGGAGGAGGGTGGGGATGAGGACGAGGTAGAGGGCGGAGAAGAAGCTGAAGAAGAGGGTGGGGAAGACGAACCGGACGAAGCCGAGGAAGAGGGAGGGGAAGAGGACGAGGGCGGTGAGGAGGTAGAGGTTTTGAGTGAGGCTTCAAACGACGGGGAAGATGAGTCCCCACTGGAGCCTGAAGCGGATGGGGAAGAGCCGACGAGCTAAAGCCCTTGCTCTTTTGGGTATCGCCCAAAGAGCCGGGGCTGTCGTGAAAGGTACCGATGCTACTCGTCGATCTCTCCGAAAAGGAGAGGCCCGACTGGTGGTTTTGGCCGAAGACGGGTCCGAGACCCAACGAAAGAAGGTGCTTCCGCTTGCACGTAACCGGGGGGTGCCCTCGAAGATCGTTGGAGATCGGGCCGAGTTGGGGGCCGCAGTAGGAAGTGGACCCCTGACGGTGGTGGGAGTCACCCAGCCCAGTTTTGCCAAGGGGCTTCTGGAGCAGCTGGGACAGGATTGAAATGACGGGCAAGGACATCGCCCAGCGGAGGTAGTTTTAACGCATGCAGGTTATCGACCTAGCACAAGACCTCAAGGTCCCCGCGGACGGGCTGGTTCTGCTCCTCCGGGAGTTGGGTATTCACGTCGCGGGAGCTGGATCGGATGTCTCCGAGGCCGACATTTCCCGGGTTCTCGCCCGAATCGAGCGAGAGCGGCGGGCCGGCCATAAGGGGATCCCAGAAGCTCTGGAAGCGGCCATCGAGGATGCCCAGAGTGCCCATCGCCCCACCCGCCGTCGTCGTAGACCAGCCAAGAGAAAGGTGGAGGAGGTGCCGGTCGATGGCGCTGACTCCGTCGAGGCTGATTCGCCGGAGGCTACCGCCGCCGAAAAAGATGAGCCGGAAGTGGAGGCCGAGGCTTCCACTGATTCCGCCGAGACCCCGGAGGTTGAGGTTGAGGTCGAGGTCGAAGCTGAGGCCCCGGAGGTGGAAGAGGCGGACCCGCTCGCCGAGGCACTCGAGGGGGTCGTGGAGGAAGCCGATGTGGCGGCTGCAGAAAATGACGAAGTCGAAGAGGACCCGGGTCTGGAGATGGCTGAGGATGAGGAATGGGAGGGCGAGGAATCTCCCGTCCTCGAGTTGGAAGAGGGATCTATCGAGGGTCTGGAAGTCTCGGATTTAGCTCCCAAGCCGGAACCAGTGAGGCGATCCGGGCCCGAAGGTCCTGCCCGGGTGATCCGGAAGCCGGTTTCTTCTCCTGCCGCATCGGCAGCGCCCGGAGGGCAAGTCCGGATCCAGGCGGAGGGGTACACCGCCGACGGACATCGGAAGAGCAAGAAGGATAAGAAGGGGAAGAAGCGGCAACGGGTGGACCAGGGCGCGGTTCAGTCCAACATCCAGCGGGTCATGGCGGAGTTGAAGGGTGGAGGCGGCAAGAAACGCCGGCGGGGCAAGGGTTCGGCACCCACGAAGGAAGAGATCCAGGCTCAGGAGGAAGAGGAGCGCCAGGAGCAGGAGCGGGAGCGGACTACCGTTCGAGTGAACGAGTTCCTGACCGTGGCCGAACTGGGGGAGCTCATCGATATCTCCTCCACCGAGATCATTGGCTCTGCATTCAAGAATATGGGCCTGATGGTCACCATCAATCAGCGGTTGGACTTCGACCAGATCGAACTTCTGTTGGAGGAGTTCAGCTTTACCGCTGTCCGTGAGACGGAGTACGCTGCGGAAGAGGTGGCTGAAGAGGCCGAAGTGGACGATGAGGCAGATCTCAAGCCACGGCCTCCGGTGGTCACGGTTATGGGACACGTGGACCACGGGAAGACCAAGCTCCTGGACCAGATCCGGAACGCCAATGTGGTGGCAGGAGAGGCCGGCGGAATCACCCAGCACATCGGAGCCTACCACGTAGAGCTCCCCGATAGTCGATCCGTCACCTTCCTCGACACTCCAGGACACGCAGCCTTTACGGCCATGCGGGCCCGGGGCGCGGACGTAACGGATATCGTGGTCCTCGTAGTAGCCGCCGAGGACTCAGTGATGCCTCAGACCGTGGAGGCCATCAGCCACGCCCGGAACGCCGGGGTGCCGCTGGTGGTGGCCATCAACAAAATCGACCTCCCCTCTGCGAATCCTGGAACGGTCAAGCAGGAGCTCCTCCAGCACGATATCACAGTGGAGGAGTTTGGAGGCGACGTCCTCAACGCCGAAATCAGTGCGAAGCAGGCCGTCGGAATTGACGACCTGCTCGAGAAGGTTCTTCTCCAGGCCGATATGCTCGAACTGAAGGCCAATCCCGATCGGGAAGCTCAGGGGGCAGTCATCGAGTCCCAGCTCGATGTAGGGAAGGGCCCTGTCATCACGGTTCTCGT
>JBDHMC010000056.1:0-9099 GCA_039656355.1 Gemmatimonadota bacterium
GGCGATTCGTACCTTTGGACATAGCTCCACAGGGAGCTTTCGTAACGGACCTCAAGACGTACCTGGGGAGCGGGCTCGCTGGTATCACCCTGCCCATTCACCAGCGGGTGGATCTTTACGGCGTTGCGGGCCTCACCCTCACGAGATGGAGCCCGGAGAACTACGACTCTGAGACGGATTTCGGATACACCTACGGCGGTGGCGTCCGGTTCTACTTCAAGGAGAACCTCGGCCTCTTTGGCGATTACCGGGGGTGGAATATTCCGAGTGCCATGGAGGACGTTACCCAGTCCGTCTCCGGATTTCCCGCGGAGGAGACCTTCTGGGGATATTCCTTCTCCGCAGGGATTTCCTACTTCTTCGGGACAAAGGACACGGACAAGGACGGGGTCAAGGATCCCGATGACGCCTGCCCGGAAACACCACTCAATGTCGAGGTGGATGACGTCGGTTGTCCGGTGGACTCCGACGGGGACGGCGTAGCCGACTATCTGGACGAGTGCCCGAACACGCCAGCCGGTGCTCCTGTGAATTCCGTGGGCTGTCCGCTGGACTCAGACGGGGACGGCGTCGCGGATTACATGGACAACTGCCCCAACACACCGGCCGGTGCTCCGGTGGACGCACAGGGTTGCCCCCTGGATTCCGATGGTGACGGCGTAGATGACTACATGGACCGGTGCCCCAACACTCCGAGGGGAACCGAGGTGGACCGACAGGGTTGCCCCATCCCCGAGCCCGAGCCCGAGCCAGAAGTGATTTCCTATACCTTCGAAGACGTTTATTTCGAGTTCGACTCGGCGGTGCTCACTAACGCTGGGCAGGAGAGGCTCGACGAGATCGGCGGCATCCTCATCACCATCATGGGTGCAGATATCGAGGTCCACGGCCACACCGATGCCACCGGACCCGAAGTGTACAACATGGGCCTGAGCCGACGGCGAGCTGAAGCCGTTCGGGACTATCTCCTGGAGAACTTCTCGCCGCTGAACTCGAATCAGTTCACGGTACGGCAGTTCGGCGAAGACCAACCCATCGCCACGAACGATACCCGGGAGGGACGAGCGCAGAATCGCCGAGTGGAGATCAAGGTCATTACGCTCTAGCGGAGCTACGTTCTTGCCTAATGACACCGGGCCCGGGAGGTCGATCTCCCGGGCCCGTGTGGTCTAAACAAAATGGCCATCCTTCTTGAAGTCATCGCTCCCGTATTCGGTGTCATGGCCCTGGGAGCACTATCGGTCAAACTTCGGGTCCTGAATGAAGGAGCCGTAAAAGGGCTCGTTCTCTTCGTATTCAACTTAGCCATTCCCATTCTGCTGTTCTGGAGTCTGGCTCGAGCCGATCTACCGTCGGACATCGAGTGGGCGTTTCTCCTTTCCTACTATGGCGCGGCGTTTACTGTGTTCGCCTGCGGGATGGCCTTGGCCCGGTTCGTCTTCAAGCGGACACTTGAAGACCAGGCGATCTTTGGAATGTCCGCGGGGTTTTCGAATACGGTCCTCATTGGGATTCCCATACTCTTTACGGCCTACGGGCCTGAAGCCACCATTCCCACCCTTCTCATTATTGCCTTTCACGGGCCCATTCTCATGTCCATCACCACCGGACTCATCCAGGTGGGGAAGAAGGGCGAAGTAAGCCTGGCCAAACAGGCCAGGACCATCAGCGTCGAGTTGATACGGAATCCCATCATCGTGGGGATCTTGCTGGGTCTGTTTGTGAACGTAACCGCCGTAACGGTGCCCGGGCCGTTGGATCGGATGGCGGAAATGATGGGAGCCTCTGCAGTGCCCTGTGCCCTTTTTGCCCTCGGGGCATCCTTGGCTGGGTATCCCATCAAGGGAGATGTGCCTCCAGCCCTCATTCTTTCCGGCCTGAAGTTGCTCGTTCAACCGGCGCTGGTGTGGATCCTGGCGGTACCAGTATTCGGGCTAGAGGGGATCTGGGTACCGGTAGCCGTAACCATGGCGGCCATGCCGAGTGGGATCAACGTCTACCTGTGGGGCGCCCGCTATGATGCCGCACCAGGGGTGGCGGCTCGAACGGTTTTCCTCACCACCGTTTTCTCCCTGGGGACACTCTCGACAGTGCTCTATCTCTTTCAATAAGAATGCCCAATCAGTCGAGTCGAAGGGCCGTCATAGGATCCACCTTTGCTGCCCTCCTTGCTGGCAGGTAGCTGGCGACAAGGGCTACGACCAGCAGCAACCCCGCCACGGAGGCGTAGGTAACTGGATCCGAAGCGCTGACCTCGAAGAGGAGAGTCGACATCAAGCGAGTGACCCCAAGGGCCAGGGCAAGGCCTACGGCAACCCCTACACCTGCCAGAATGAATCCTTGCCTGAGGACCATTTTCTGCACCTGACCCGGTTGCGCACCCAACGCAAGACGCATCCCGAGTTCGGCGCGCCTCTGGCTCACGGCGTAGGAGATGACTCCGTACACCCCCACCAGGCCTAGAATCAGGGCCACGATGCCAGCAACGCCAAGGAGGGTCATGGCAAAGGAGGTTCGGCCCATTGAAGCGGCCATGGCTTGGGAGAGGGGACGGAGACCCATTATCGGCAAGTTCGGACTCACCTCCCAAATGGCGGACTCCACCTCCTCCAGGAAGCCCGCGGTGTTCAACCGATCGCTGCGGATGGCGAACCCAGCCCTCCGCCAGATCTGTACCTGGTCCGGCGCATTGCCTTCCCAGAACCCGAGGGTCACAAGGGGCCAATAAACCAGGGCGGGTGGGTCCTGGTCCATCCCATCGTCTCTGACGTCCGCGACGATGCCGATCACCTCTTTCCATTGGGGCGGATCAGGCCGGGCAGCAACGTATTGGCCCAATGCTTCCGCCGGCGATCCGAAGACCTCACGAGCCAAGCTCTCCGACAGAAGGGCTACAGGGGCTCGGGCGTGGATATCGTCCCAGGTAACCGTCCGGCCCATGCGAAGTGGAATCTGCATGGTCTCGAGGTAGTTGGGCCCGATCCAATTGTGCCGACGGGAGATCCTGGCACCTTCCGCATCCATCTCCTGACCCTGTACCAGGAAGGGGTTGACGTTATTCCACCCGTCCATGGAAACGGAGTTTGCCAAGCCCACCGAGGAAACGCCTGGCACCTCCGCCAGTCTTCTAGCGATCATTTCGTAGGTCGTGGCAATCTCAGCACCGGTGGGGGCCTCGGCTCCGGGAAGGTAAAGGCGGAGGGCGAGAACGTCCTGAGGGTTTTGGAATCCTGGATCCCGGGTCCGCAGGGATTGAAAGCTGCGGAGCATGAGCCCTGAGGAGACCAACAACACCAGGGCCAGAGCCATTTGGCTCACGGCCAGGAGGTTCTGGGCCCGGTGCCGCTTACGGTCCCCGATACCGCTTCGTCCACCCTCCTTCAGGGAGTCCACAACATCACCTTTCCCTTTCCGGAGCATGGGGAACAT
Organism: Gemmatimonadota bacterium; assembly: GCA_039656355.1. Taxonomy (GTDB): domain Bacteria; phylum Gemmatimonadota; class Gemmatimonadetes; order Longimicrobiales; family Gaopeijiaceae; genus JABDNZ01. The sequence goes on from JBDHMC010000056.1 coordinate 3,430, forward strand.
CCCGAAGAACAAGCCGGCTCCGAGGGAAATGATCAGAGTGAAAACCAATACCCTCGGATCGAGGGTCACCTCGTTTAATCGGGGGAGGTTGGTGGGTGCCAGGGTAAGGAGACCCCTAAGTCCTCCCTGAGCCAGGGCCAGGCCTCCGATCCCTCCCAAGAGTCCGAGGAGAAGGCTCTCCTTCAGGTACTCCCAGGTGATGCGACGGCGACTGGCTCCCATGGCGGTCCGCACGGCCATCTCCCCGTCCTTCCCCTCCGCCCTTACTAGGAACAAGTTCGCCACGTTGGCACAAGCGATGAGGAGTACCACACCGACCCCACCGAGGAGAATCCAGAGAAGATCTGCGATGGGTCCTACTAGATCGTCCTTTAGGGGACGGAGGTCCACCTGATAGAGATCTGGATTGCTGGAACTGGCTACCGGACCGCCCGGGAATTTCTCCCAGGCTTGAGGGAAAACCCGCGACAGATCGGTCAGTGCTTCCTCCACGGTTACCCCGTCCCTCAACCGGGCCACCGCATCGTATCCGATATTCCCCACGAAAAGGCTGGACCGACGAAACCGGAGCGGGACGATGATGGCGGGATCGTACCCCAACGCACGGATTCCCTCGGGCATGACACCGATGATCTCCCGGGTAGCACCATCTATCTGGAGAGTCTGCCCCACGACCTCGGAATCCGAACCAAATCGGGAGTTCCAATACCCTTCGCTGAGCATGATGGTCAGGGTACCATCCGGATCCTCCTCTTCCTCTCCGAAAATCCTACCCACCAACGGCGCCATCCTGATGGCTCGGAACACCCCACTGGTAACCTGCAGACTCGGAACCGCCTCTGGGTTCCCACCTCCTGTCACCGACACCGTCGAACCCCTGAACATCCCCAGCTCTTCGAAGGACTCAGCCTCATCCAGGTAGGTGAAATGCCATGCGGCACATTGACCGACATCGGACATTCCCCTGCCCGGGGCCGCATGCTGCACCGCCAGGAGACGATCTGCGTCATCGAAAGGAAGGGGGGAGAGCACTACGGCATCCACGAGGGTGAAAATGGCGGTAGTGGCTCCGATCCCTAGAGCGAGAACGAAGATGGCCACGCCTGAAAACAGAGGCTGCTTCACCAGCCCCCGGAGTGCCATGCGAAGGTCCCGGAAGATGTCGGCCAGAGGAACCCATCGGCCACCCTGTTGCCTGAGGAGCTCTTCCCGCTCCTCGGCCCAGCGACTCATCTGGGCTCGGACGTGCCCTGGCTCACATCGCAGGAGCTCCTTGGCCGCTTCGGTCGGGTCTCCTATCCACGCAAGAACCTGGGCCTCTGCTTCCGCCTCACTGACGCCCCGGGCAAGAGCCTCCCTCTGCATATCTTCCAGGTGGTCGGCCAACTCTGATGCAATCCGGTTGTCTCGGCCATTGGCCATGGGGGGCAGGTCCAGGTTCTCCAACAGCCACTTCTTCCAATCACGCATCGTCATGCTCCCGCCGGCTCAGGGCCGATAACCCGATTCACCATGGCTGCAAAGGCCCTCCACTCTGTCCGTTGGCTGTCCAACTCCATGGCCCCAGCAGATGTGAGGGTGTAGTAACACCGTCTTCGCTCCCCCTTTTTCTCGACCCACCGACCTTTTATCCAACCACGGTCTTCCATGCGATAAAGGATGGAGTAGAGAGTGGATGCCTTGAACTCGAGCTTGCCATTGGAGCGCCTCTCCAGCTCCTTCCCGATCTCGTATCCGTGGCGACGACCAGCCTTCAGGGAGGAGAGAATGAGAAGCTCAAGGCTTCCACGCTTCAGGTCAGAGGTGAACATGTCGTGCCTCGCATTAGGTGTATTTCCCTTAACCGGCGTACTTCTTGTCATCGGGGCCTTGGTAAAGCCCCTGCGACCAACGAGTGCTTCGCGTGACGATACTTCGCGTGACGAAGTGTACACTCTCTACGTTTGACGCCACAAGAGGGTTTCAGGTTGCAACGGAGGGAGTTGCAGGCGGGGTGGGTGCCGGCGGGCCTCCCGGCCGGGCTTCAATGCCCGGCCGAGTACCTCACCTCACCGTCAATGATGGTGTAGACCGTCTGTACTTCAGGGATCTCATTCTCAGGGATGGTCATGATATCCCGGGAAAGTATGGTGATGTCTGCAAGTTTCCCCGGTGAGAGAGTTCCTTTGAGATCCTCCTCAAACGCCGCGAAGGCCGGGTTTATGGTATAGGTGGCCAAGGCCTGCTCCCGCGTCAGTCGTTGCTCCGGAAGGAACACCTCCCCGTTCTCCATCATGCGAGTGACGGAGAGGTAGAAGTTGACCATGGGATTGATGTCCTCAACCGGCGGGTCTGTCCCGTTGATGACCGTGGCACCGGACTGAAAAAGGGACTGATAGGCATAGCCGCGCTCTTGGGTCCGCTCCTCACCCAGGCGGGACGTAACCCAAGGGCCGTCGGAGGTGGCGAAGACGCCCCGGATGGACGCGATCACGCCGAGCTCCGAAAAGCGTGGCAGATCGTCTGGATGGATCACCTGGCAGTGCTCGATCCGCCAACGGTAATCGTCCAGTTCCGGATTCGCCTGGAAGACCGCCTCATAAATGTCCAGGAGCTCTCTGGCCGCCCGATCGCCGATGCCCTGAATGGCCATTTGGAAACCATGTTCAGCCGCCAACTCAGCCGACCGCCGAATATCGTCTACGGGGGTAACGTTGAATCCGCTGGTCCGCGGCATATCCGAATAAGGCTCCAGGAGCCACCCACCGTGAACTCCAAGGGCACCATCCAGGACCTTCTCGCCGATTCCTCGAACCGTGAGAAACCCATTCCCGTGACCGATCATTTTATAGTCGGCCAGGCGTCCCTCCATACGCTCTGCCGGCTCCTCGATATGAACATAGAGTCTCAAAGGCAGGCTCCCCTCCTCTGCCATCGCCTTGAAGAAGTCGATGGTCTCGAAGGTGGCCCCCATGTCATGAAACTCGGTGATTCCGTTTTCCAGAGCGTTGGACCCAGCCAATTCCACCTGGCGCCGGAGTTCGGCTTCGATCGCATCAGGAGGACGATCGCTCTGCCACTCTGCAACGGCAGCCCGGGCCAACTCCTGGGTGGCCTCCCGGAGCATGCCGGTAGGATTGCCCTCCGCGTCCCGAACAAACTCGCCACCTTCCGGGTCAGGCGTTTCCGCGGAAACGCCCAGGTTCGCCAAGGCCCGCCCATTCACGAAAACACCATGACCACTGACATGAACCAGCATCACCGGGTTGTCGGGGCTGACAGCACTGAGCCTGGCGTGGACCGGAAGACCTTCAACCGATGGTACCGGAGGCGTATCCCATTTGTCCTGGTGCCACCCTCGACCCACGATCCACTCTCCGGGATCGGTCTCGGCCACGGCGTCCGCCACCAGATCGACGATCTCGTCCCAGGTGCCAGGCGACCGAAGGTCCAGCTGCATGAGGGATTCGCCAAGGCTCATAAAGTGGCCATGAGCATCGATGAGCCCCGGAAGGACCAGGTTCTCGGGATCCAGCTCGATGATCCTGGTAGCCGCACCGATCAGGGGCTGGATCTCTTCTACCGTTCCCAGGGCAAGGATGGTGTTTCCATTCACAGCCAGGGCCCGGGCCTCTGGGAGCGTCTCGTCCAGAGTGAGAATCCGGCCCCCTCGAATGACGAGGTCGGCCTGTGCTGGGCCGGCGTCGGAGGCGCAAGCGGAAGCGGCAGAGAGGAGCAAGCCGAAGCCGATAACTCGGGAGAAGCACCTCACGTTGTCACCTCCTAAAGCATTCGCGAATGGCCAGCGCGCGAAGGGATAGCCCGAGAGGCCGGCCCCCCTACCCTACCACCTACCTCCCCACAATCGGAATCCGAATCTGCGACGGATACTGAGCCGAGTGATGAATCTCGTTATGCGCCACCACCCCCTCCGATTCGTCATAGTTGTTCCCCCCGGTGTTCAGGTTCCTGGTGAAACGGGGGAAGTTGGAGCTGGACACCTCTATGCGTAGGCTGTGGCCTGGGGCGAAGAAGTTGGAGCTGGACATGGGGCTCACCTCCACCTCATAGACCTGCCCTTCCTCCATGAACACCTGCCTCTCGTAGCCTTCCCGATAACGCAGGCGTTGGATGGTCTCGTCCAGGTTGTAGGCGCTTCCGTCGGGATAGACGTCCAGGAGTTTCACGGTGATGTCGGTGTCCCGGGCGTCGGACGAGACGTAAAGGGTGATGCCGATAGTACCGCTCACCTCCACGCCCCCTCCGAACGGCTCGGTGGTGTAAACCAGGATATCCTGCCGGGAAGCCTCGATCTCCTGCTGGTCGAAGGAGCCGGCATCGATAGCCCCTCCGGTGCAGCAGACGTTCCCGCCGTAGGAAACCACAGGGTCCATGGGGTCGTACGTGAACGCATCGACCTGCTCGACCGAGGGAGCCTCCACGACAAGGCGGCCATCACCGGACAGGGTGTTGGCCCCGCCGTCCGAATCCAGGAAGTAGGTCACCAATTCCGCGCCCGCCGGCGGCCACGCGGTTGATGTATTCCATTCGTTGGCGCCCATGGTGTAATACCGAACCTTGGGGAGGGTGCCGGTGATTCCGTTGTCCTCACCTTTGAGCCAGTAATCAAACCAATCGTAGATGAGGTCCCCGTAGTCCCAGCGGGCGTCCCCCATGCTCCGCTCCCCAACCATCGTATTTTCCTCTGCCCTCGTGTAGGAGCAGTGGGCCACTGGCGCCACCATGGCGAACTGGTTGTCTCTCGTTTCTTCGTCGATCCCGTTTTCCATGACGTGGTTGAAAAGAGCCAGGTTTGGTCCGATGGAAACGTCGTACCAGGACATGAACCAAAAGCTTGGTACGCCGAAGGGTTCGTTGTCGTGGTAGAGGCCTCCCCTATACCATGCGGGATCGTTGTGTGTCCGCTGAATCATCCTCCCGCCGGTGGCTACCGGGGCCGGATCGGCGAAAACCCCCTCGGGACCTCCTACGTACCGCATCAGGTCCTCCACAGGCAGATGCCACAGTGCCTCGGGCCAATCCACGGACGGCATCTCCGGAGCCAGATCGAAGTACCGGGCCACCCTGGCTCGGTCCTCGGCGTCCATGTTGGGATCGAGCTGAGGACGCTGAGTGTTCTGGACCCCGTAAAGCCAGGCGAAGAAGAGCATTTGTTCGGCCCCACCCCGATACCAATTCCCCTGCTCGTACCAATCCCCGATGCGCCCAACGCCGGCTCCAAAGCCTTGCGGCACCATGGCGGCGTGAGCCGGGTGATCCAAGGAGGCCAAACCCATCTGCCACTCAGCCGTTGAGGAGCACCCCTGCGTCCCGACCTTTCCGTTGGACCACGACTGGGATGAGATCCATGTGAGGGCGTCATACCCATCTGTCTTGGGCGGCCCCAGAATGTCCCATTCCCCCTCGGAAAAGAACTTCCCTCGCTCATTCTGATTCACATAGGCATATCCACGCCGCACGGCCTCCAGAGGAGCCCGGAATCGCCCCATGTTCATCTCCCCGTCGCCCCAGAGGTTCATGTTGTAGGGAGTCTTCACGAAGATGGTCGGCACGGGGCCCGAGCCCGAATCCTTGGGCCGATAGATGTGGGTGGCCAGGTGGACGCCGTCTCGCATCGGCATCATGACCATCTCTTCAACGATGGCGACCTCGAGGAGGGCTTCCCAGAGA
>JBDHMC010000057.1:0-10241 GCA_039656355.1 Gemmatimonadota bacterium
ATACCTGACGGCAGCGGGGCTCCTTCCCTACCTGGAAAAGCTGAAATTCCAGGTGGTGGGCTACGGATGCACCACATGCATCGGGAATTCGGGACCCCTTCCCGCCCCCATCCAGGAGGCAGTGGTGGACAACGGTCTGGTAGTGACCTCCATCCTGAGCGGGAATCGGAACTTCGAGGCCCGGATTCACTCCAATGTCCGGGCCAACTACCTGGCCTCGCCGATTCTGGTCGTGGCCTTCGCCCTCGCCGGTCGTATCGACCTGGACATCTATAATGAACCCCTGGCCCATGATCCCGACGGGAACCCGGTATTCTTGGCAGACCTTTGGCCGTCGCAGGAAGAGATCCGGGACACCATAGCCTCTTCCTTGAGGCCCGAGATGTTCGAGGACCGGTACGGTAGCGTTTTCGATGGCAACGCCGAGTGGCAGGCCCTTCCAGTCCCGGAGGAAAGCAGCCTGTATGGCTGGGATACCGGTTCCACTTATATCCAGGACCCACCTTTCTTCCACGATATGAGCCTGAACGTCCCAGACCTGTCGGACATCCAAGGAGCCCGGGTTCTGGCTCGCCTGGGGCATTCGGTGACCACCGACCACATATCCCCGGCGGCCGCGATACCGAAGGGCGAGCCGGCAGGACGCTATCTGCTGGAAAAAGGCGTCGAGCCCTATCAGTTCAACACCTTTGGTTCTCGGAGAGGGAATCACGAGGTGATGATGCGTGGCACGTTCGGGAACGTCCGGATTCGTAACCTCCTGCTAGATGAAAAAGAGGGTGGGTACACGCTGAAATTCCCTCAGGAGGAGGTCACGTCGATCTACCAGGCCGCCATGGCCTACCAGGCCGAGGGAACCCCGCTCCTGGTCTTGGCCGGGAAGGAGTACGGTACGGGAAGCTCCCGAGACTGGGCAGCCAAAGGAACGTTTCTCCTGGGTGTAAAGGCGGTCCTGGCTGAGAGCTTCGAGCGTATTCACCGAAGCAACCTGGTGGGTATGGGTGTCCTACCCCTTCAGTTCGAGGCGGGGGAGTCGGCCGAAAGCCTGGGTCTGACCGGACGAGAGGTCTTCGATGTGATCGGGATCGAGGACGGGCTGGAGCCAGGTGGAAAGCTCACGGTTCAGGCTCATCAGGATGATGGGTCTGTGCAAAAATTCGTCGCCGACGTCCGCCTGGATTCCCAGGTGGAGATCGAGTACTACCAAAATGGTGGAATACTCCATACCGTCCTGCGGAAGATGGCCACGGGCCAGATGTAGCCCGACGCCCTTGTGGATGGCGACCCTCATCGTCGCCACCCTCCTGGTCGGTTTTAGTAGGCCCGGAGCAGCACAAACCGTTCAGGGGCAGCTCATCGATGCAAACACCGGCGCCCCGGTGGAAGGCGCGCTCGTCCTCCTCCTGACACAGGTGGGTGAGGAGGCAGGCGGTTTTCTCACCAACGATGCCGGCCGATTCATCCTTCAAGCCCCAGACCCAGGGGTTTATTCTCTCCGGGCCGAGCGAATCGGCTATGAAACCATCGTGTCCGATTCCTTTTCTTTGGACCCTGGCCAACAGTTTGGTATCCGCCTCGAGACGTCCCAAACTGCCATTCGGTTGGAGGGGATACGGGTTGAGGGGAGCCGGCGATGCACGGTTCGCCCCAGCGAGGGCCTGCAGTTGGCGGCGGTCTGGGAGGAGGCTCGCAAGGCCCTGACCGTCCAGGACTGGACTGAACGGGAGGGGTCCTATCGATTTCAGGTGACCCGCTACGAACGGGAGCTGGATCCTGACAATGAAACGGTGCAATCGGAAACTCGCCAGGTGACCTCGGGGGTCACCGGGACCCCCCTTTCAAGCCTCCCTGCCGAGGATCTCCTGACCAACGGCTTCGTCCGTGACCTCGGGAACCGCACCTATGACTACTTCGCGCCCGACGCCTCGGTCCTCCTCTCCGACCAATTCCTCGATACCCATTGTCTCCGCCTGACCATAGACCCGGATCGTCGAAACCAGATGGGACTGGCTTTCCAGCCCGCCCAGTCGGGCGGCGTCCCGGACATATCAGGCACCCTCTGGTTGGATGCGGGCACGGCGATGCTACGGGAGTTGGAATTCACCTATACGTGGTCTCCTTGGCCTGAAGTCGGGGAGGTTGCCCGAGGGTGGATCGAGTTCGAGAACCTGCCCTCCGGAGCATGGGTCATACGGAACTGGTGGATCCGGATGCCCATGGTTTCGGTGGACTTATCCATGGCCCTTGCGCAAAAATCCACCGGAATCCGATTGGTGGGGATCAGAGAGGTGGGAGGAGGGATCACCCGGTTCACTTCGCTGGAACAGGGGGAAACCGCGTTAATGCCCACGGGGGTTCTAGAAGGCCAGGTTTGGGATAGTACGCGGCAGGCCCCATTGGCCGGTGCCACGGTCTTTCTCTCCGGCACCCAGTATGTTTCAGAAACGGATGCCGACGGAAGCTTCCTCATGCCCGAACTCCCCGGAGGGGTCTTCACGGCCACCTTCACTCACCCCAGGCAAGACTCCCTGGGCGTGTTCTCCCCTGGGAAGGAAGTGGAGATCATCCCTGGGGAGTTCACCGCTGTGAATCTTGGAATCCCGCCCACAGCAGGCATCCTGACGTCGATCTGCACAGAGGAAGAGTTAGCGGTCAGATCCGCCGTTGTTATGGGCTTTGTACGGGAAGGAGAAACCGGAACCCCGTTAGAGGGAGCCGAGGTGACCGTCTCGTGGAGCACGTTCGAACACCGGGGAGGCGGCAACTTTGCGGAGCGCCGGCACGAACTTCAGACCACCTCTGATTCAGCGGGCCGATATTCAGCCTGCGGAATCCCCTCCGGCACTCCTCTGTCCCTCAAGGCAACCTACCTCGACCGAGAGACCGAGACCGTCGAAGTTGAGGCGAACAGAGACGGATTTACCGTGGTCGACCTGATCTTCGCTGGTTAGGGAGCCTACCCGCCCTCTTCCTTCAGGGCATGTGGAGGCCCCAGAACCTCCGATAGGATGATGGCCTTCCGGAGATCTCCTGGAGACCCACTCCCAAAAAGTTCAGCCCGGGTTCCTTCGGTTTCCCCCTCCCCCAAATCTCTTGAAGAGGGTCGGGAAACAGCCAGCCGGGACTCAAAATCTCTTGAAGAGGGTCGGGAAACAGCCAGCCGGGACTCAAAATCTCCCGGTTCGGATTGGTGAAGGACTGCGTTGGCACCGTGAGAGCTGGGGAAGTGCCTCTGGGCCACTCGCACCGGTTCTTCCCGGGGAGCAACCGACGCCGCCGATCCTTCCTGCCTCGGCGGGTCCTCCCTCAACTGGTCTTCCTGAGGCCTTTCTTCCCTCGAGCCCGGAATCGGCACTACTTCCGGCGGGGGGTCAGGCTCAGCCCTCTGGGGGTCTCCCCGGGCCAGCCCCAGGATCTCCGCCCAGACATCCTGCGGTACCATGCCCTCAGAGGGTTCGTCATCTCCATCCTCCTGGGCTGGGCGAGAGGATGCCTGTGTGGGACCGGAGGAAGCCGTGACCCGGTCTCGAGCCTGGGGCGGAGCCGGTCGAGGACGGGCCAAGCCCGGAGGCTTCTGGTCCGGTTGCCCGGGTTTCCCTTTCTTCTTCCGTGCGATCGCTTGGAGCCCGGCGATAGCGATGAGGATCACCCAGAAGACCATCCCTTCGTCCACGGGTTACCCCTGCGACCCTGGGGTCTGCGAACCGCCCTCATCCCCCGCAATGGCATCCCGCATGGATGTGTCGGACTGAATGTTCTTGTACTTCATGTACTCCATCACTCCTAGGTGCCCGCTCCGAAAGGCCTCAGCTATGGCCAACGGCACCTGGGCTTCCGCCTCCACCACCCGGGCGCTCATTTCCACCACCTGGGCCTTCATTTCCTGCTCCTGGGCAACGGCCATGGCTCGCCGCTCTTCGGCCCGGGCCTGGGCCACCCGCTTGTCGGCCTCGGCTTGGTCCGTCTGGAGCTCCGCCCCGATGTTCTTCCCGACATCCACATCCGCGATATCGATGGAGAGAATCTCAAAGGCCGTTCCGGAATCCAGGCCTTTGGACAGGACGGTCTTTGAGATGTTGTCAGGATCCTGGAGGACCAGCTTGTGGGTGTCGGACGAACCAATGGTGGAGACGATTCCCTCGCCGACCCGTGCTAGGATGGTCTCCTCGCCGGCTCCACCTACAAGACGGTCGATATTGGCCCGAACGGTCACCCGTGCCACGGCGATGAGCTGAATCCCGTCCTTGGCCATGGCCGCCACCCGGGGCGTGTTGATGACCTTCGGATTCACCGAGACCTGCACCGCCTCCAAAACATTCCGACCGGCAAGGTCGATGGCGGCGGCTTGACGAAAGGCCAACTCTATGCTGGCCTTGTCGGCACTGATCATGGCCCGGACCACCCGGTCCACAGACCCCCCGGCCAGGTAATGGGCCTCCAGGTCCTGGATGTTCAAATCCAGCCCGGCCTTGTTTGCCCAGATCAGGGGCCGAACCACAGCCGGTGGACTCACCTTTCTGAGTCGCATCCCCACCAGATAGCCCATTCCGACCCTTACTCCGGCCGAATAAGCCTCGATCCAGAGCCGGACCGGTACGGCCCAGGCCAGCACGGAAATGAAAACAACGGCGACAACGATAAAAAAGGTCGAGAAACCCAACAGTTGCTCAGCAGGCATTTAGCCAAACCTCCATTAAAACCGGACCCGCACCGGGCGGATCTCAGGATGGATTACAGCCAACAGCAGTTCTCTAGTCCTTGGACACCTCGGGCTCCAAAGGCCGAACGGGTCGGACTACCAGACGATACCCTTCCGAACTTACGACACGAATGACCGTTCCGTCTTCTATCCACTCGGACTCCGAGACGGCGTCCACTCTCTCTTCCCCGATGAGAACGGTACCGGCGGGCCGGAGGTCGGTCATGGTCACTCCCTCCCTGCCAAGCAACTCAGGTCGGGGGGGCGTCGAGGCCCAGCCATCTTTCCGCTCCCCTTTGGCGAGGAGGAAAATCCCGCTCTTGGCCAGACGACTGCTCTGGGGAAGGTGGCGAAGGAGTGCCCAGGATGTGATGAGGATGATGAGAATACTGGTGGAGAGAATCGCACCGGCCTGTGCAAAGTCCGGAAGCGTGGGAAGCCCTCCGATCATGCTCATGTAGATCCCTCCAAGGACACCGACTCCACCCAATACCCCGAAAAGACCGAACCCGGGAATAATGAACACTTCAACGCCGATGAGAATCACTCCAGCGCCAAAGAGGAGGATGTCCTCCATCCCGGCCAGACCCAGAATCAGGTGAGACCCGAAGAAGAGAGCGAGGGATAGGAGTCCAGCGAAACCGGCAATTCCCAGACCTGGAGATTTGATCTCGGCGATGAGCCCCAGGAAGCCAAGGGAGAGGAGGAACGGGGCAACAATTGGATTGGAGAGGAAGCGTACGATCCGCTCGGCCCAGTTCACTTCCATCGCCTGCACCGCCGCGCCCGTCAGATCGAGATCGACCAGGAGAGCATCCCAGTCAGCTACCTCTTTGGCATAGCCCAAATCAACCGCCTCCGAGGTGGTGAGGGTGAGGAGCTTTCCTGCCTCCACCACACCTTCGATTTCGATTCCCTCGTCCACCATGGCCTCGGCAACGGCCGGGTCGAGGCCGCTGGTCTCTGCCAGCGCTCGCATTTGGGCCCGCATGGCCGACACGATCTTCTCCGGAGCCTTCTCACCGGAACCCACAATGGGTGTGGCCGCCCCTATGACAGACCCGGACCTCATGTAGATCCGATCCGCCGCCAGGGCGATGAGAGCTCCCGCTGAGTAGGCGTGCGTGTTGACGAAGGCATAGACCGGAACATCCGAGGCCGCGATAGCGTTGGCGATCCTCTGGGCGGCGTCCACTCGGCCACCAGGGGTCTCGATATCCAGGATGACCGCATCGGCACCGGCGGTGCGAGCCACCTCGAGGCTCCTCTCCACGAAAGGCGCCAGTCCCAACTCGATATCACCCTGAATGGGAATCCGATAAATGTTATCGGACCCCTGGCCAAGAGCGGGTTCCGGAACGGTATTCGGCGCTACGATGAGGCCGAGTGCTACGAAAAGAAGGTGGCGACCGGACATCTCCCGTCCTCTCCAAAGGGGTTTGGATTCAGAAGTACCCCGCACAAGAAAGAAAAATCCGCTCCCCGGATGGTCCTGGAAGCGATTCGTCCATCGGACTCTGGAGAGGCCTCAGGAGGGATCTGCTCCCAGGAGCTGACATGCATAGTAAGCCCGACGAATCGCTCTCGGATAGTCCCCCTCATCGAGGGCTTCCGAAGCACCGTACATCAAACGCCGAATCCGGATCAGCTCTTCTACGGAATACGAAGTTGGCTGCGGATTTCTTCCCAGCGCATTTGCGGCCCGGTCAATGAGGTCCATTGCCACCTGTTGGGGACTCACCCTCCAAAGCGCATCGGCTGTACGGAGAGCCAGAACAAGGGCGCTTTCCCCCTCACCTCGTCCAAGAGCCCTCCACGCATCCGAATGGAGTTCTCTTGCCCGGTCAAGGGCGTGGGAGATGGCCTCGGTGTCGACAATGGCCCCCATAGCCCCAATGGCAGCGAGGCCCGACGTGTTTCGGTCCAGGACATCTTGGACACCGGCCATACCCATGACCGGGAAGAGGCGCTGAGCCGCGGAGGGATAGATCTGGGACCGGAGGGCCACTCCCTCCGAATCGCCCAAATCCCAGGAATCCCACCATGCTTCTGCCTCGGCTACTCCTTCGTGAGCCAGCCCGTGGTCGAGAAGAAGACTGGGAACGGTTGAGATCTCCTCAGAAAAGAGGAGGGCACCATGGGTTTCCGGCGCAACGGGAAGAGCCGTGGCTAGCGGATTGGCCTCGGTGTCCATGCAACCGGACACCGAGAGTGTGGATATGACACACCACACAAAAGTTCTGAGACCACGTGATACCGCAGACGGAATGGGCACAGGCTCCACTACCCTTAGTAAGTCCTCGATGATCCAATCCATTGGTTTGCAAGGTGTGTACCGGGATTTTACCCTTCCTTGCCCCCCCTCAACCCCACCGGTAGCTTCTCGATCGGACGCTCGATCGGTTTTTACAGTATCATGTCCTGGGTTCCGCCGGAAGGGGGTCGCCTTTTGGACCGGAAGAAAAAGTACGACGAGAAACTCCTGTTGATCCTGGACAGTGCCAGCGGGATCTTTGCAAAGAAAGGGTACCACAACGCCAGCATCCGGGACGTGGCTGCGGCCACGGGCGTAAGCCCCGCCGGCCTTTACTACTACTTCGAGAGCAAAGAGGAGCTTCTGCGCCTCATTCTGGAAACCTGCTTCTCTACCCTCATGGAAACGATTCGTGGCGAGGTCGTCGGGATCGAAGACCCGGCTCTTCGCCTACGAGCCATTATCCGAGCTCACCTTGCTCATTTCGAAACCAATGGGAAGGAGATGAGGGTTCTGGTCCACGAGTGGGAGGCGCTGTCAGGACCATTCGGAGAGGAAATCCGGTTGCTCATGCGGGAGTATGTGAAGGTAGTCACTCAGACTTTCAAGGATCTCACACCGGAAAAGACCGCGAATGAGCTCCGGGCAGCCACCTTCGGTCTCTTCGGAATGCTCACGTGGGTGGATCAGTGGTATCGTCCGGGACGAGACCTACCTCTGGATCTCCTGGCGGACCAGTTTACCGGGATCTTCCTGGGCGGGCTCCTTTCGGGTCCGCGAACCGACCCCAAACCAAAAACGAGCGAAGCCGAAGAGCCTGCCCGGGAGTGGTCCAAAAAAAACTCGACCTCTTCCATCCTGTCTGGCCCTGGCTTCTAACCCCTCGAGTTATCCACCCAAAGCAGCTGACCTCGGTCCTGGATGAAGTGGCGAGAGCCCCGGACCGGACTTAGGCCTGACCAAAAGGGGGAGTTTTGAACGTTCGCTGGGTTAGACGAGGGGCCGCCCTCTTTTTCCTATTGTTCGTCTTGGCTGTGACATGGCCGGGGATGCTTCCCTTCAACCGGATCCACCCAATGGTCCTGGGCCTTCCCTTCTCCATGTTCTGGATCGCTCTATGGGTGTTCTGTTCTTTCCTGGTTCTTCTCGTCGTGGACAGGGTTGAGGGACGCAATCGGGAGGGGGAGGACTAATGGCACGTTGGCAGCTCATCACGGTCATTATCGCCCTCTATCTCGCCATCACCCTCGGCATCGGCCTCCGGGCCGGACGAAAGACATCCAAGAGCGTTACGGGCTACGTTGCCGGAGACCGGTCATTCGGCCTCCTGGTGATGTATTTCATCTTCGGAGCCACCATGTTCTCGGCGTTCGCCTTCCTTGGGGGGCCGGGATGGGCTTACTCCAGGGGGGCGGCAGCCTTTTACATCCTCTCCTACGGAATCCTGGGTATGGCGCCCTGGTACTGGGTAGGCCCTCGGGCAGCCCGGGTGGGGCGCAGATACGGCTTCGTCACTCAAGCCCAACTCCTGGTGGGGCGCTTTCCGTCCAAACCCCTGACGGCTCTGATGGCCATCCTCACGGTCCTGGCTTTCATCCCCTACATCACCCTGCAGATGAAAGGAGCCGGGATCGTTATCGAGGCTGTCACCGACGGGCATATCCCCCTATGGCTCGGGGCCGGCCTGGCCTACGGGATTGTCATTCTTTACGTACTCTCGTCGGGTGTGGCGGCGGTGGGATGGACCAACACGTTCCAGGGAATCGTCATGCTGGTGATCGCCTGGACCCTGGGCATTTACCTGCCCATGCGTTTGTATGGCGGCGTAGGGAGCATGTTCCAGGAGATCGCCGCTCAGCGTCCGGAACTCCTGACCTCCCCCGGGCTCACCGCTACCGGTGAAGGGTGGACATGGGGAGGGTATACCACCGCCATTCTGGTGAGCGCCATCGGGGTTTCCATGTGGCCCCACCTTTTCATGAAGGCCTTCGCAGCGAAGGACGACGACACAATCCGAAGGACCGTGGTCCTCTTCCCTACCTTTCAGCTCTTCCTGATTCCGGTTTTCCTAATTGGATTCGCCGGTGTCCTTTTCCCCGAATCACCGGGTGAACCCGACTTTATCCTGATCCGCTTCCATGTCAACGGGGGACGCCCTGCTTCACGCCGGCGCTTCGGTGGCAGTGGAGGACGGTATCCGACCCTTTATGGGACTCGACGATGAACAGCGGCGGTGGTTGATGCGGTTGCTGGTTTTGGCCATAGGAGGAATCGCCTACTTCTTCGCCCTATACGAGGGGGTGTCGCTGGTCGTTCTCCTCCTCAGCTCCTACGGGATCATCGCTCAGTTTACTCCCCCGCTCATTTCGGCACTCTACTGGAGGCGAGCTACAACGGAGGGAATCCTCAGCGGATTGGTGGCCGGGTCGGCTGTGACTCTCTTCTTCTTCTTCCAGGGGAGCCTCAGGCCTTTTGATCTCCACGAGGGAGTTCTGGGACTCTTAGTGCACATACCCGTGCTGATCGTGGTGAGCTTGCTCACTCGGGACCCGGATCCGGAGATAACCGAGACGTTCTTGAGGACCGCCAGCGGCACTGCGGAGGGGCCGGCATGAACAACCGGGGGAGGAGTTGAGGCTGCGGGTCGGCTTAGAAGCCTAGTCGTCCACTGAGACGGTGCGCCACCGGCCACCGCTGGAAGCCACCACCATGGGTGACGTCCCCGGAGGCACCCTCACCGGGAACAGAACATCGGGGGGAGTCACCCCACGAATGAGGTGGGGATTGAGTTCCCTGATCTTTGACAGGGGAGTACCCACCGCGCCTGCCACCCATCGGAGGGTTGTCCCACCCGGAGCCCAGACTCGGTCATATTCGACGGGACTGGCAGGCTCTACATCGAACCCGTAGTCCTCTGCCGCCTGACCCAGGACGATCAGAGCCAACATCTTCGGCACGTAGACCCGGGTCTCCAAGGGAAGGTGCTCTATGATCTCCCAATAAAGCTCCTCTTCCCCTGCCTCACCGCCCGACTGAGCCCCCAACGCCCTGGAAACCCGGCCGGGACCGGCATTATAGGCCGCGGCAGCCAGGTACCAGGAGCCGAACTGCTCGTGAAGGGCCTGGAGGTAATCCAGTGCAGCTGATGTCGCCCGAATTGGATCCCGGCGCTCATCCACGTACTCATCAATTCGGAGACCGAACTGTTGCGCTGTCGGACCCATGAACTGCCACATCCCACTGGCCGATACCCTCGAGGTGGCGGCCGGGGAAAACCCGGATTCGATG
>JBDHMC010000058.1:0-9074 GCA_039656355.1 Gemmatimonadota bacterium
GACGCCCTCAAGGTCATTCAGCCCGGAGCCGACCATCAGGTGAGAATCCTGGACCTCGACCAGCGGGACCTGGTCTTGGGGACGTTGGAGAATTGGCTGGGCTTGGAAATGAGCTACCAGATGACGGCGCCCACGTTGATGGTCCCCGCTGAGGCGGCCCTCTTCGGAACACCGGACCACCCCACCCTCGATCCCGGTGGGTTCTAGCAGCCTGGCCAGGGCATAGAGTACGGCGTCGCGGGGCCGCACCCCTTAGCTTGTGAAACCATGCACGAGCTACCGGTCACCAAAAGCATTCTCGATATCGTTCTCAGACACGCCAAGTCCAACGACGTGGAAAAGATCGTGACCATCGACCTGAGTATCGGAGCCCTCAGTGATCTCGAGGCCGAGTGGCTTCAGAAGTATTTCGACCACCTGGCCCGAGGCACCCCTGCGGAGGGAGCGAAGCTCAGAGTCCACCGCTCTTTGCTAACGTTCCTATGCGAGCCCTGTTCGCGGGAGTTCACGGCGGCCCGAGAGGAGTTGGAGGGAGCCAACTGCCCGCAATGTGGCTCCTTCGACGCCACCCTGGTTTCGGGGACGGGGTATACGGTGGAAAGCATGGAGGCCGAGTGATGCATGATGTGAAACTGATCAACATCAAAGAAGAGATCCTGGCCGAAAACAAAGACCTGGCTGATGACCTCCGAGACAGACTCCAGGGCCACCATGTCTTCCTGGTGAACCTCATGTCCTCGCCGGGATCGGGAAAAACAAGCCTCATTCTGAGAACCTTGAGCCACCTGGAATCCACGTACAGGATGGCGGTCATCGAAGGAGACGTGGACTCAGCGGTTGACGCCGAGCGAGTGGCAAAGGAGGGTTTTCAGGCAATCCAGATCAAAACAGGTGGGTCCTGTCATCTGAGTGCGGCAATGGTGGAAAAGGGCCTCGAGGCTCTCCCCCTGGAGTCCCTCGATCTTCTCTTCCTGGAGAACATCGGAAACCTGATCTGCCCGGCAGGATCGGACACGGGAGCCAACCTGAACGTGGCCCTGGCGAGCATTCCGGAGGGGGACGATAAGCCCCTGAAGTACCCGTTGATCTTCCGCACCTCCGACGCTTTTCTCGTGAACAAGATCGACGTTGCGGATCATTTCGATTTCGACATGGATGTATTCAAAAGGAGGGTCGGAAAGTTGAACCCGGATGCCCCCGTGTTCGAGATCTCCTGCAAGACAGGCGACGGGATCGACGCCTGGTGCGGGTGGCTACAGGAGAGAATGGAGGGCACCCGGTAGAAGGACTGGCCGGCTTGGCCTCAGATCTTCATGCCCAGGATCTTCTTCCCTGCGATCTTGGCCGTTCCCAGCACACCAAAGCGCTCCAGCATGATCTTCGTGTAAAGGGCGTCCTGACTCTTGGGAGGCGTTTTGGTTTCGGTCTTCTGGTAGAGCTGTATGGCCTCGCTGGGGCAAGTCGTGACGCAAAGGCCACAGCCGATGCAGAGTACGGGATCGACCGAGGACACGCCGTCGACGTAGGTGATGGCTTCCATCTGGCAACGGTCGGCACAGGTCTCGCATTCGGTGCAAAGCTCCCCAACGACCTCGGCGTAGTAGTTCGTGTCGAAGTACTCAGCCGGTCGGGGAAGCTTCTTCACGGTAGCCAGCACGCCGCAGCAACATCCGCAGCAGCAGCAGATAAAATGGGGATCCTGTGTGTTCTGGGGCTGAAGAACCATTCCTTCCTTATCGGCCCGCTCCAGGATCTCGACCATCTCTTCTCTCGAAAGCTCCCTGGCAGCGCCGGCGCCCACCGTCGCCTGAGCAAACTCCCCCAGGAGGAGGCAGGTCTCCCGGATCTCCGTCTGCTTGCAGGGATCCTCCTGGAGATCAGCACCCTGCCGGCAAACACAGTTCATCACGGCAAAGGAACCCTTCAACTCCATCACCAGCTCTCGGGCCCCGTCATAGGTGCCGATCGTTCGTTCCGGAACCACCTCCTCGCTGATGGGGATGGTGCGCATCTGGGAGGTTTTCTTCGTATGGAAAGCCTTACCGAAGTCTCCCTCCATATACTCCAGGACGTCCGAGTGGAATTCTTTGGTGAGGCGGTTGGCCTGGAACTCGTACATCCCTATGGCCAACATCACCTTGGCGTAGTGGGGTTTTCCGTCGACCTTGGCCTTGTGAATGGCGCCCTTCGCGGCCAGGCGATTCAAGGCTTGTCTCAACTCCTTCAGCTCGACCCCATCTTTCCTCGCCCTGGAGTGGATCTTCTCGATGGGCTCAGGGATGGCGCTCAAATGCAACGCCATCTCGGCCTCTTCAGGGGTGAACAGGTGCTTCAATACCCGGAGCTCAACTCCTGACTCGGTGGCGGGATAGGCCACAGGCATCTTGTCTATGTGTCTCTGGAGTCGGCGGAAGACGTTTTCCGTGGCCACGGTAGATCTCCTGTCCGGAAGCTCTGGTCGGTGCAGCTGTAAGGGAACCGCTGCGAGAGTCCAGTAGAAGCAAGCTCGGTACCCACCCTCCTCTCTGCAACTTTTCCCCTCATCCTCACGTCCTACATACATATCCACTTTGGATACACCTACTCCGGATAGGATGCCATGACGCCTCTCACATCAGCCCAGTTCCACATCCTCCTCACCCTGGTTGAGGGGAGACGCCATGGTTACGGGATTATG
Organism: Gemmatimonadota bacterium; assembly: GCA_039656355.1. Classification (GTDB taxonomy): domain Bacteria; phylum Gemmatimonadota; class Gemmatimonadetes; order Longimicrobiales; family Gaopeijiaceae; genus JABDNZ01. The sequence continues at coordinate 2,678 of JBDHMC010000058.1, forward strand.
CAGGAGATCGAGGGCCGCACTGGTGGAGCCGTAGTGCTGGGGCCGGGAACCCTGTATCGCTCCATCAAACAACTCCTGGGCCGAGGTCTCATCGTCGAAGTCGGTAGCGGGGCCGACGGATCGCCCGAGGACGGCAACCAGCGCCGCTCCTACGCGGTCACCCCCGAGGGAAAGGCCTGTACCGCTGAGGAGGCTCAGCGGCTCCAGGCACTGGTCCAGTGGGCCGAAAATGCCATGGTGCTGGAGGGAGGCCGGTAATGAATGGCCTTTGGGGCGGGTTGGGCCGCGCAATGCTTCGTGTCTTCCCACGAGATTTCCGGGAGCGGTTCGGCGAGGATATCGCCAATCACTTCGGCACCGGGTCCCGTGAAGCACGGGCCCGTCGAGGCCCCCTTGGTGTGGTCCACTTCTGGATCAAGAGCATGGTAGACGTGGTCCGTGTGGCCGCAGCCGAAAGACGGGAGGAACGAAGAATGCGAACCGCCAAGGCCGACGGGAGTGCCTTTTCAGACCTGGGACAGGACGTCCGCTACGCACTCCGCACCCTTCGAAGGACTCCGGGGTTCACGGTGGTTGCTCTCGTTACGCTTGCCCTGGGCATCGGAGCCACCACCGCCATGTTTTCCGTCCTCAACACGGCCATGGGGCGATCTCTTCCCTATCCTGACCCGGGGCGACTGGTATTTGGGCGGGCCACATTCAGCGGAAACGTGAACCCCTGGGTAGCCTTTCCCGACTACCAGGACTATCGGGACCAGGCTGCATCCCTGGAATCGCTGGCCACCATTGGAGGCGGCACCTCGTTGGTCACCATCACTGGGGCGGATGAGCCGGAACAGGCCCGCATCACCTTCGTCACCGGCAACATTTTCGCCACCCTGGGGGTGCATCCCCAACTTGGCAGCACGTTTACCATCGACGAACTGCCCGCGGCAGGAGGAGGCGAGGTCGTCATCAGCCACTCTTTCTGGCAAAGCTGGTTCGGAGGGTCTCCAGAGGTTTTAGGCCGGAGTCTAATCGTGGACGGCGCCCCAATGACGGTGATGGGTGTAATGCCGGCCGGCTTCCGCTTCCTCTACGACGTGGAGCTCTGGGTCCCCCCCTGGCCGGGGAACTCCGACCCCGTGACCCGTCGGTACCACAACTGGCTTCTGGTGGGCCGATTGGGGCCTGACGTAGCACTCGATGCGGCCCGATCTGAGATAGATGTAATCTCGACCCAACTCGAGGAAGCCTACCCCGAGTCCAATCAGAACAAAGCTCTCCAGCTCGATGGTCTTCATGCGGGTTTGGTGGAGGGGTTTCAGCAGTCCCTCTTCCTGCTGGTGGGAGCCATCATCCTGGTTCTCCTCATCGCCTGCGGCAACGTGGCCAGCCTCCTCATGGCCCGAGGCTCTACCCGCACGTCGGAAATGGCCGTCCGCTCTGCCCTGGGAGCTGGACGGACCCGTCTCACTCGCCAACTCCTGGTCGAGTGCGTGGTTCTGGCACTGATGGCCGGAGGTATGGGGGTCATTTTGGCCGTTTGGCTACAAGACCTGATTCTCGGATTCGTATCCATGGATTCCCTGGGAATCGGTGAGGTGGGACTCTCTCCCACTATGCTTGGCATCGCCCTGGCTCTTTCCCTCGGCACGGTCCTCCTATTCGGCATCTTCCCCTCCCTCGCGGCGACTGGAACGAACCCCGCTGAAGATCTGAAGGAGGGCTCACGAGGCTCCACCTCCGGACGTGGGATCCGATACCGGAGCGGGCTAGTGGTTTTCCAGGTGGCGCTTTCCCTGGTCCTCCTGGTGGGTTCCGGTCTTCTTCTTCGAAGCTTCGCAAGGCTCCGAGGGGTGGACCCTGGGTTCCAGGTGGAGAACCTCCTTACCGCCACCGTCTCCCTGCCTGCCGACGGTTACTCGGAGAGGGATCAGCGGATTCAGTTCTTTGAGATCCTCCGCGAGGGCATCCAGGGCCTTCCCGGGGTGGAGTCGGTGGGCTTTGTCAGCCGGTTACCCATGCTACAAACGGCTGGCAACGTGGCCATCTGGGCTATAGATAATCCGCCGGAGACGATCGCAAATGCGCCCTTGGCTGACTCACGGATCGTCTTACCCGGTTATTTCGAGACGATGGGGATCCCCTTGGTGGGAGGGCGGGATTTTGAGGAAAGCGATGTAGGAGGGTCCCCTCCAGTCATCGTGTTGAACCGGGCCACAGCCCAGGCACTCTTCCCTGAAGAAAGCCCTCTAGGACGACAGGTTGCCGTAGACGTGGGGGAGGAGGAGCCGGCCCTCCTCCAGGTGGTGGGTATGGTAGAAGATCACAAACTCTCATCGCTTGCCGGTGGGACAAGGACAGCCATGTTCTTCCCCTACGCCCAACAGCCCACCACCACTCTTCGCCTCGCGGTAAGAACAATCGTCGATCCCAGCACGCTCGTGCGACCCATCCAGGAGAGAATCTGGGAGCTGGACCGCGATATCGTCCTGAGCGACACCCAAACCATGGCGGACGCCTTGGCCACCTCAGTGGCAAGCACCCGATCCGTCACCACAGTCCTGGGCATGTTCGCCACCGTAGCCCTGGCTTTGGCGGCACTAGGCCTGTACGGGGTTCTGGCCTTCTTCGTCACCCAGAGAATGCATGAGATCGGGATTCGGGTGGCGCTGGGGGCCTCCGGCGGGAATCTGATCCGCCTGGTCATCACCCGGGGAATGATCCTGGTAGGGGTGGGGGCGGTCCTGGGGATCATTGGCGCCATCGGGGCCACCCGTTTGGTAGAGAACATGCTCTTCCAGACCAGCGCCACGGATCTCGCCACCTACGTGGGTGTTACCGGGTTCTTCCTGGTGGTGGCTCTGGGCGCCTGCCTACTCCCGGCGTGGCGTGCCCTTAGGGTGGACCCCGTGGAGGCATTTCGGGCAGAATAACCTCCGGTCGCGGTATCCGGTCCGAGAGGCAGGAAAAAGCGGCACCCGCGGGTGCCGTCCCGTTCCTGCGCAGGTGTATCGATTCGGTGCATTCATCGGTGCAGTTCGCGGAACCCGCTGGGCGCCCTCCTGACAGCCCCACACTAAACCGTAGCCTGGCAGGTTTGTTGCACCTTATTGTTGGAGGTAGCTAAGGGAGAACCAGGACGTCAAAGAGGCCCACACCAGGAAGGAAGATCATGTGGAAGAAAGACGATGACCTGAATCCGGCACCGGGGGCACCGGGATCTGAGAAGCTCCCGACGAGCCGTGACCCGGCCCGGTCGACGCCGGCCACGGGTGAGAGAGCCGCCATCGGCCGGTCCATCACCATCCGTGGTGAAGTGAGCGGTGAAGAAGACCTTCTGATCCAGGGCCATGTCGATGGTTCGGTGAACCTCAAACAACAAGTGGTCACGGTGGGCCGGGAAGGCCAGGTCAAGGCCGACATCACGGGCCGTGTGGTCAACGTTGAAGGTGAGGTGGAGGGCAACCTGAAGGCAGAGGAGCAGGTGATTCTGCGCAGCTCTGCCAGGGTCCAGGGGGACATTACCGCGCCCCGCGTGGTGCTGGAAGATGGCGCCAATTTCCGTGGCGGAATCGACATGGGGGAACCGGAGACGCAGGGCAAACGACCCGCCGATGAGCCTAAAGTCACGGAGAAGAAGACCTCGGAACCCACCCAGGCCCTAGGGGGGCTTTCCAAGGTGGTGTCAGGGTCAATCACAGAGACATCCGATGCTGTGAGCAAGACTGGGAACTAAGTGCACTGGCTACGCCGACCATGGCGGGCCACGCCTCGAGAGGCCGGGGCCGATGAGCCCGAGGAACCTGGAGAGAAGGAGGCGAATTCTCCTCTAAGAGAGAGGTCCGCACCCGGGATCGAGGCTCTCTTCGCTGGGCTCAGGGAAGACGGAAGTCACGCTATTTTGGATCTGGGCCCGGCGGCGGGGGGCAGTTTTCGACTGTACAGTCGGTTCGCTCGAAGAATCCGTTTCGCCGATTTGCTTAACGCGCCAGCCCGTGGGGAGGGTTGGGCGAAGGCACTCCAGTCTCTTTCTCCGGACCCCGAGCACCCCTACGATCTTGTTTTGGCCTGGAACCTCCTCGACCGAGTGCCACCCAGAGGGCGTTCTCTGGTGGTGGAAAGCTTGGCTCGCCTCACCACTTCCGGCGCACGCCTCTATGTCGTGGTGGATGGATCAGGGGATCCCACTCCCCGCCCTCTCCGGTTCACCCTACTCGGGTTAGATCGAGTGGGCCAGCAACCGGTGGGCGATCCGTACCCGGCCTTGCCCCAACTTTTGCCGGCCAAGGTGGAGCGACTCCTCCATCCCTTCAGGGTAGAGCACGGGTTCACGCTCAAACTCGGTCATCGGGAGTACGTCGCTGTCCGGCGGTGACCGCATACTATAGCCGCGTACTCGCAAAACCCCATATCTTCCGCTGGTGGCATGCAAATCCCTTGGCAGTCCCTCCATTGATCCACAGGCGATCCTCATGTCCCACCCGATAAGACGGTTCCGGCGAACGATCCCAGTACATTCCGCTGCTCTCTTTCTGCTCACACAGCTGGCGGCCTGCGCTCCGACAGCAAAGCCAAGCCAGCCGCAACCGGTCACACTCGAGTCCGCTGACGCAGTCGCTCCCATCCTTGTCACGCTGATTCAGCTCAATGACATCTACGAGATCACTCCGGTGAGTGGGGGACATTGGGGAGGGCCCGCGCGGGTCGCCACGGTGCGGAAACGGTTGTTGGAGGAGAATCCAAACACCTTCACACTTCTCGCAGGGGACCTTTTCAGCCCTTCAGCTCTGGGCACTGCCCGTGTGGATGGGGAGCGCCTCGCGGGGCGCCAGATGGTGGCCGTCCTGAACGCCATGGGGTTGGACTTCGCCACGTTCGGCAATCACGAGTTCGATTTGAGCGAGGAGCAATTCCTCAGTCGGCTAGATGAGTCCACTTTTGCGTGGGTGTCCACGAATGTCACGGATGCCGCCGGGAATCCCTTCCCCGGGGTGGTAAAACACCAAATCCTGACGGTCCGAGACGCCGCAGGTCGAGCCTTTCGCATCGGGATGATTGGACTGTGCTTCGACGGCATCAATCCGGAGTACGTGGATTTTCTGGATCCCATCGAGACTGCCCGGGAAGAGGTGGAGGTATTACGCGACAGTGTGGATGTTTTTGTGGCCATCACCCACTTACCAGTGAGTCATGATATCGCGTTGGCCCAAGCCGTCCCGGAGCTGGATCTGATCCTGGGCGGCCACGAGCACGAGAACATGCGACTTTTTCGCGGTCCTGACCTGACTCCAATCCTGAAAGCTGACGCCAACGTGCGCACCCTGTATGTGCATGACTTACGCTTCGAGCCTGGATCCAGCGCTGTGGAAATCGACTCCCGCCTCCTTCCCATCACCGATGCGATTCCTGATGACCAGGCCACGCTGGCTGTGGTGGAAGAGTGGGTGGAGTTGGGGTTCGCGGGATTCCGAGAGAGCGGGTTCGACCCTTGGGAGACGGTGGCGGAAGTACCGGACCCACTGGACGGACTGGAAGTAAGCGTGCGTAACCACCCGACTCAGCTCACTGACCTGATCGTCAACGCCATGATGGCCGAGGTGGAGGGGGCCGATGGCGCACTCCTGAACTCCGGGTCCATTCGAGTGGACGATGTGATCACACCAGGACCCCTAACTCAGTACGATGTGATCCGGATACTTCCGTTCGGTGGTCCCGTTATGGCCGTGGAAATGAAAGGGGAACTCCTGGGTCAGGTCCTGGAACAGGGCGAGCGAAACAAAGGCGAGGGAGGATACCTGCAAAGGGCAAACATCCAAAGAGACACCGACGGGTCGTGGCTCGTAGGGAACGAGACGCTCGATCCCGAACGCGCCTACACCCTTGCAGTGGCAGATTACCTGATCTCGGGGAACGAGCAGGGCTTCGACTTCCTGAGCGCTGAGAACCCACTACTTCAGATCGTGGGCGAACGTAGAGATGTGCGCTTGGCGCTGATCGATGAACTGAAAAGGCGATTCGGATCGAGGTAGGGCAGAACGCGGTCTAGATCCGCTCGATCAAACTTTGGAAGCCTGGGTGGTCCCTCAGTGGATCCAGATCGGGGTCGTTCCCAAACCACTCCTTGTTCTGAAAACCCGCTTCGGGAGCCTCCTCCAGGCACATCACTGCGTCGTCCAACCTACCTTGAAGGGAATAGAGGCAGGCCACATTATACCGGACCCCGGCATCGTCCGGATCGATCTCCAAGGCCTTCTCTGCCCAAAGAAGCCCTTCTTCCGGACGGCCCAGGCGGCATAAGGAAACAGCGCGCATGGTGGCAGCCCGTGGATCATCCGGATTCAGCTCCATGTGCTTCTCCACCACTCGTAGAGCTTCGGCCAGCCGGGCCCCGGCCTCCTCGGTACGCCCAAGG
>JBDHMC010000059.1:0-9054 GCA_039656355.1 Gemmatimonadota bacterium
AAAAGCCGAGGCAGAGGTGAAGCGGATGGTGGAGGCGTTTCGTCGGAGACGGGACCTGGTGACGGGTCTCTTTGATGAGCTTCTTCCCAACCTCTCCTACGTGAAGCCCAATGGAGCGTTCTACATCTTCTTCCGGGTGGATTCTCTTTTCAGGGATGGGATGTCAGACTCCGGCGCTGTCTGCACCTGGCTCCTGGAGGAGGCCGAGATCGCCATGGTGCCCGGGGTGGCTTTTGGGGAGGACCGGTACGTGAGGATGAGCTACGCCACCTCCGACGACCTCCTCGAGGAGGCCGTAAAAAGGTTGGCCCGGGCGGTCGGGACGCTCTAGAAGGCTGTTGCGGAAGTGGGGCGAGCCGCGTTACTCGCGCCACGGGGCCTGGGGCACAGCAAGGCCTCAGGCCCCGCGCAGTGCACATTCCGCCGCGGTGAGAGACTCGCGCACGTAGCTTCCTCCGAAGAGATTCACGTGAACCAGCAGGTAATAGAGCTGGTAGAGATCCCGGCGGAAGGCATCATACTCCGGGGCCAGTTCTCGTCTGCTCCCATAACCCTCCCTGAATCCCGGGGGGAAGCTCCCAAAAAGCTCCATCATGGCCAGATCTACTTCACCGGATCCTCGATAAACGGCAGGATCGATGAGGATGGGATCCCCAGCTGGACCAGCGTAGAAGTTTCCGCTCCATAGGTCCCCGTGAAGAAGGCTCGGGCCCTCCCCCCCGGTGCCCACCATCACCTCGTCCAGCCGGTCCAGGAGTTCTCCTAAGACCTTGCCCCCATGGTCTGTGAAATGACCGCGGTCCCGGGCCATCCGGATCTGCGGTTCCAACCGCCGGTCGCGCCAGAAAGTGATCCAGTTTTCGGACGGATCGTTCTCCTGCGGGAGGGATCCGATGAAGTTGTCCCTGTGCCAGCCGTAGGCAACTTCTTCCCCGGTCCCTGGATTCTTCCGCGTGGAGGAGTGGAGATCGGCCAGCCCTTGCCCCAACCGTAGACCATAGTCGGGGCCCGGGCGGCCCTGCGAGATAAAGTCAAGCAAGAGCCAGGCAGGATCCGAAGTGGTTCCCGACCCGCCTTGCCCGAGAACCCTCGGGACTTGAAGCGCGCCTGGTGCGGCCAGCGCCTTGAGCCCGTCGGCCTCCGCACCGAACATTTCCGGGGGGGCAGCTGAGTTCCATTTCAGGAAAAAGGACTGTCCATTCTCCCCTTCTAACCTCGCCGCAGGGTTTATGCACCCTCCGCCCACCGGCGCCGTTTTTCTGATCCGGACCGTTGTTCCCGAGTGGGCTTCCAGGGTCGATTCAACGCGCTGGAGGATGGAGGAGGGAACGGTCATTCCGACGTCCCGTGCTCTTCAAGGATGTGATCCAGAAGATGTCGGCAGGACCGGTCCACGATGTCGTAAACCTCTTCGAAGCCGTTGGGCCCACCGTAGTAAGGGTCCGGAACCCCTGCCCCGGGCCCACCCTCGGGGTCGAACTCTCTTAGCAGATAAAGAGCGGCCTCACCTCCTACGCCTTCCCGGTATTTTTGGAGATCGGAGAGGTTGGACTGGTCCATGGCCATGATGTACTCAAATCGACGAAAATCCTCGGGCTGGACCTGCCGGGCATGACCGGTGAGGGTGACGCCATGGGTCGCTGCGCTCCGGGCCGACCGATGGTCTGGGCTCTCCCCCACGTGCCAACTTCCCGTTCCGGCGGAGTCCACCAGAAACCGGTCCGAGAGTCCTTCCTCGTCCAGGACGTGGCGAAAGACGCCCTCGGCCAAAGGAGAGCGGCAGATGTTGCCTAGGCACACGAAGAGAACAGAAATTTCCTGGGGCATGCAGCTTCCTCGTTTTGGCGGTTAAGCGGGGTCGCTTCTCCCTTTATGGGCCTGTTCGCGGCTGCAAGCCGTTACCCGAACAGGCTCCTTCGCAGCAAGTAAACCCTTCCCATCCATTGGGTCCACTACGCGGTTTGCCTCGAAAACCGATAAATTAAATGGCTATAGGGTCTCTGGCAGTCCAGAGGCCGTTTCTGAATTGGAGGTTCTCTTTGTCGAAGGTGGAGTTGTTCAGGGAATTGTCGCTGTCTGAAGCGCGGTTGGCGGCAGTGGAGGCGTTGGGGTGGGTGGAGCCCACACCCATCCAGTGGAAAGCGATTCCCGCAGCCCTCGAGGGGAAGGATATCGTGGGTGTCGCCCAAACGGGGACGGGGAAAACCGGAGCTTTCATGATCCCGTGCCTGGAGAAGATCCAGGTCGGGGGAGGGCTTCAGGTTTTGATCCTCTGTCCCACCCGGGAGTTGGCGCAGCAAGTGGCAGAGGACACGGAAGCGCTGGCAAAGGGCACCTCTGTTCGGGTGGCTTTCATTGTGGGGGGCGTGGCGTACGGTCCCCAGGAGGAAGCTTTGAGCAGCGGTATGGAGATCATCGTGGCGACCCCGGGCCGCTTTATCGACCATATGGGCAAACGCCGTGTGAACCTGGCCGGTCTCCGTACTCTCATTCTGGACGAAGCCGATCGGATGCTGGACATGGGGTTTCGGCCCCAGATCGAGGATGTTCGCAGGGGGATCAAAGGGAAGCCGCAGGTGATGCTCTTCAGCGCCACCATGCCCAATGGAGTCCATGCCCTGGCCTTACAGCTCACCAAGGAGGCCATTTGGCTGGAGGCGGCGCCTTCGGGCACCACGGCGGAGGGAATCACCGAGATCGTGTACTCGGTAAAGCCAGAGAAGAAGCCGGACCTTCTTCTGAAACTCCTGCAGGAATCCGACTGGAATCAGGTTCTGGTCTTCTGCCGGACGAAGGTGGGGGCCGACACCCTGACGGGGCGCTTGGAGCAGGCTGGAATCCGGGCGGACGCTCTGCATTCTGACAGGCAGATGCGTCACAGGACCAGGGCCCTCGAGCAGTTTGCAGACGGAAAGACCCGGGTACTGGTGGCCACCGATATTGCCCAGAGGGGCTTGGATGTAGAGGGGATCTCCCACGTCGTAAACTATGACGTACCGTTGGATCCTGAGGACTACGTGCACCGCATCGGACGAACCGGGCGGGCCGGGGCCACGGGTACGGCGGTGACCTTCCTCACCGCTGCTGATTATGGAGCCTTTAAATCCCTGGAATATCACCTGGGCCGAGGCCTGGAGCGGATCCACCTACCGGAGTTCGACTATGCGGGTGCGCCCATTCGAGAGGACCGGGCCGCCGCCCGAAGGGGGGCCCGCTCCCGAGCGCCCCTGGGGATGGGCTCCCGTCTCGATGACAAGCTGAGCCCCGAGGAACTCAACCGGATTCTGAACCCGAATCAGGAGTCCTGAGGGACGGGTCTATGGTGAGATTAGCGGACGTCCATTCCGCCCGGGAGCGCATTCGGGACGGAATCGTCCAGACGCCCTGCAAGCCTTCCCAGGCCTTTTTGGAGCAGGTCCCCTGCGAACTCTTCTGGAAGTTTGAAAACCTCCAGCGGACCGGTTCTTTCAAGGACCGGGGAGCCCTCAACAAAATCCTCCAACTCACCGAGGAGGAGCGGAAGCAAGGAGTGGTGACGGCCAGCGCCGGAAACCATGCTCAGGCGGTTGCCTATCACGCGTCCCGTCTGGGGATTGCTTCTACGGTGGTCATGCCCGAGTTCACGCCCCTTATCAAGGTCGCGAACACCAAAGGGTATGGCGCACGGGTCATCCAACAGGGCGCCACCCTATCAGACGGCTTGAGGGAGGTGAACCGGCTTTCGCAGGAGGAAGGGATGACCTTGGTTCACGCCTTCGACGACGAAGCCGTGATTGCCGGCCAGGGAACCATCGGGCTGGAACTCCTCGAGCAGATTCCAGAACTGGAAACCGTGGTGGTGCCCATTGGTGGTGGAGGTGTCATCTCCGGAATCGCCGTCGCCGTGAAAACGCTGAAGCCATCAGTCCGGGTGGTGGGGGTGGAGGCTGGGGCTGCTGCGTCGGCCAAGGCATCCCGGGAGGCTGGGGAGATTGTCGCCATCGAGAATGCCGAGACCCTGGCCGACGGTATCGCCGTAAAATGCGTCGGTGAGCGAACCTTCCCACTTATCCAGGAGTTTGTAGACGACATTGTCACGGTGGAGGAGGAGGACATCGCCAGGGCCATTCTTCTCCTCCTCGAAAGAGAGAAAACGGTGGTAGAGGGTGCTGGAGCCGTGCCCCTGGCTGCACTGATGACAGGGAAAATCCAGGTGAAGGCCGGGGAGAGTGTGGGGGGGGTTCTCTGTGGTGGAAATATCGATGTGAACATGATCTCCCGGATCATCGAGCGGGGTCTCGTGGGGGATGGTCGGATGGCCCACCTGATTGTGAAGGTTCGGGATCGGCCCGGGTCGCTCTCCGGTCTCACCGCGCTGATGGCCGAGATGGGGGCCAACGTTCTGGACATCCACCACCGGAGGGGTTTCGCCGATATCTCAGTGGGAGATGTGGAGATTGTGCTTCAGATCGAAACCCGGGGCAGAGACCATGTGGCGGAGATCATCCATGCCCTGGAGGACCGCGGCCTCACGGTCGAAATCGACACCTAGTGTCCCGGGTCAGGGAACGATTCTTGCCCTGATGACGAGGGTCATCCAGCGAAAAACCGCTGACCCTGGAATCGTGCCTGAACGCCATCGAGGAAGTTCGAATGGATACCGTACAGCCTGGGATCCTCCTCCCTGTTCCCGAACACTGCCGTTACCTCACCTTCGGCCTGATACCCGGAGCCGATCCGTCTGAGGGGTTGGCGAATCTCAAGGAGTACGGTGCCGGCGAGGGGGCGGTCGTTGGGATCGGCATGTCCGTGATTTCGGCGTTGGGCAAGACCGTTGAGGGACTGCGGCCCTTTCCAACCATGGTGGGCCCAGGAGTCGACATTCCCGCTACACCGGCTGCCCTGTGGATCTGGCTTCGGGGTGACGATCCGGGGAAACTAGTCCGGGCGGGCAACGAGGTGCAGAGGCTCCTTTCCGGGGCCTTTCGACCGGATGAGGTCATCGATGGCTTCAAGCATGATGAGTCCCCTGACGGGCTGGGACGGGACCTGAGCGGATATGAAGATGGGACGGAAAATCCCGAAGAGGACGAGGCTGTTGAGGCTGGGGTGGTGACGGGGGCCGGCCCCGATATGGATGGTTCCAGCTTCGTAGCCACCCAGCGATGGGTTCACGATCTACCCATTTTTGATGGAATGCCGGCCGCGGAGCGAGACGACGTAATCGGGCGTAGGGCGAGTGACAACGAAGAGTTGGGGGACGCTCCCGAGTCTGCCCACGTCAAGCGAACGGCCCAGGAGGATTTCGAGCCGGAGGCCTTCGTTGTCCGGCGGTCCATGCCTTGGGCCGATGCCACCGGCGAGGGACTGGAGTTCGTGGCCTTCGGGGCCTCCCTGGACGCCTTTGAGGCCCAGCTCACCCGGATGTCGGGGTTGGAAGATGGGGTAGTGGACGCCCTTTTCCGGTTTTCCCGCCCGGTTACGGGAGGTTACTTCTGGTGTCCGCCTGTCCAGGACGGGAAGCTCAACCTAGGCGCCATCGGGATGTAAGCAGGTTTCTGATGTCGGTAGGTTTCGGCGATCTCCCGGAGAATCTCCGGGGAGAGATTGGCCAGTATGACTTCCTGGTACTGCGGCCCCGGCCATTGGTACTCCCGGGCCACGGCCAGAATGATCTCCCGGGCCAGAGCCGAGCCCTGTTCTCCATTGGTCATGACGAAAACGCCCCGGCCTCCTTCGATGAAGGCAAGGAATTGAGCTCTGAACCCGTGGTTGGATCCTCCATGACTGAACCGGGCTGCCGACCCCTCTCCTTCGACTCCGAACCCCAACCCATATCCTCCTAGTCCCGGGGTGAGTTGAGCTCGAGTCATCTCTTGGGACAAGACACGGCTGGATTCCCCCCGGAAGGCTGCCTGAACTTCCATTGCCAGCTGGGCCAGTTCCGTAGGGTTGGTCCACAGACCGGCAGCGGCCATCTCAGGGTAGATGTGCCACTTTCCCTTCACCGGGGTCCCATCGGGGAGATGCGCCGTGGCGGCGTAGCTGACCCTGCCCGGAGGGAGGGGCTGAACGTAGCTGGAAATGGGCATGCCTACCGGATCCAGCACCAACTCTGCCATGAGTTCGGGAAAGGGTTTTCCGGTGACGTCCACCAGGAGCTGTTGCATGACCGTGTACCCACCACCCGAGTACCTCCAGAGGCTTCCTGGAATCGTATCTACCCGAATAGGAGCGGTGTTCGCCGGGCCGGACCCGTCCAGGACCTCCACGGTGGTGGCCATTGGGTCACCGACGCTGTAGCCAGGGAAACCGGAAACGGTAAGGCCGCCAGTATGGGTCAGGAGGTGCCGGAGGGTCACCGGTTTGTCTTCGGAGAAAGGGGTATCCGGTAGCTTCCAGCTCTTCAGGTACTGGTTAACTGGAGCATCCAGTTCCAGGAGCCCGTCCTCTACCAGGCGAAGAGCTGCCATGGCCGCCACCGGCTTGCTGATGGAGGCTGCCTGGAAAAGGGTTTCCGGCTTCACGCGCGCCCCAGTCGTCACGTCCACCACCCCATACCCCTTGGCCCAGGCGACTCTTCCACTGTCCAGGACTGCCACGCTCACACCCGGGACGTGGTAGTGCTCCATACGTTCCTCGATGGAGAAGAGTCCCGGAGCCCTGCCCCGAATCTGGACGCTCCCGGCCAGCCCGTTTTCCACCCGAACTATCCGGGGGTCTTGGCCCTGGGCTGAAAGGTGGGCTTTAGAAGGGGCCGGTAGCGTGAGGAGAAGGGTAGAGACAAGCGCGATCTGTCCTAGCCGGCGGGGTTTGGATGTGGAGATCGCGGATCGTATGGGATCCTCCAATGGCGTCGTGGGACAGGATCCAAGGGCTTGTGCGTCGTGGATTGAGCGATAACCTAGGGACTGCCACTAATCTTTGCCAAGAACAGGTTCGCGGCGATGGGTCATCACCGTGTCTGCGACCGGTGACGTGTACACGTCGCTCTCTACGACTGCAACGGGGACCCCAGACCTGGGGAGGGTGTTCAAACGTACGACCTCTGTCTCTGACTCGAAGACTCGAATGCACGTTTCTTAGTTGTCCAAAGTACTTGTATCCAGAGCGTTTCCCCATCGGGAACGGCCCTCCTGGGGTCCCTGTCTTCTCGGGGTCCTCCTTGCTTGTACCCTACCCCAAATTGCCTGGAGCCAGGAGCCTGCTCCGGGGTCCATTCAGGGGAGGGTTTGGGCAGAGGATGGCACCCCGGTGCGTGCTGTTCTGATTCGGGCCTTTCGTTCCGGTTCCGAGACCGCCTCCGCGGGTGCCGAGTCGGATGAGTTGGGATTCTTCCATGTCGGCCCCCTCCCCCCCGGAAGCTACCTCCTAGAGGCCATCAGGATGGGTTTCGGGACCCAGACACGCGAGGTGGCGCTGCCTCCAGGCAGAAGATTGGAGGAGGACTTCGTTTTGGTGACGGTGCCGTTGGAGCTGGAAGGGATCTCGGTGGAGGCGGAGAGAAGTCGAGACCGAATCCGTTTTGAAGAAGAGGCGGGAGGTACGGTTCGGGAGTTGGCTGCCCGAGAAATCAAAGCCATCCCCGGCCTGGCGGAAGCGGACCCGCTCCGGGCCATTGAGGTCCTGCCCGGGGTAGTCACGACGTCAGATTTCTCTTCCGCTTTCAACGTACGGGGCGGCTCTGCTGATCAGAATCTCATTCTCCTGGACGGGGTCCCGGTCTTCAATCCCACCCACCTTGGAGGGTTCTTTTCGGTCTTCAATGGCGACATGATCGAGCGAGCCGAACTCCAATCCGGAGGGTTTCCGGCTCGGTTCGGGGGGCGGGTCTCCAGCGTGCTGGAAGTCGAGACGGATCCCGGGGACGGCAGTTTCCGCGGGGACGCCGGAATCTCCGCGCTGGCCACCCGCCTTGCTCTCGGCGGCGGCCTCTCCCAGGGCTTCCGGGACAGAGTTGGCCTCAGGACGGCGCGGTGGAGGGTGTCGGGGAGACGATCCTACTTCGACCAGGTCTTGAAGCCCTTCTTCGACTTCCCATATCATCTCACCGACCTCCAAGGCGTTTTTGAGGGATGGACCAAGGGAGGGAATCGGCTTTCCTTCACGGCCTACACTGGCACGGACGTCCTGGACCTCACCCGCCTGGATTCTGAAGATTTCCCACTTCGCATCAATTGGGACTGGGGAAACGACCTCCTGGGAGCCAGGTTCACCCACCCACGGGGGGATGGCGGGTGGTGGGAGATCCGCTCCGGGTTCTCCCGGTTCTCTTCGGGACTCAGATTCCCGGACTTCGATGACACAGACCTCCGGAGCGACGTTCAGCAGGCGAACCTGGAGGGGGACCTGGAGATCCGCCCCACTCCCCATTTATCGGTAACGACTGGAGCGGGCCTAAGACGACTCGGCTACGACAACTTGGCTGCCACGGGCGGCACCGAGTTCGCTGCCGGCGACGGGAAAGGAACGGAGCTCTTCGGGTATTTTCAGGGAAAATGGAAGTCCTCCCTCGACTGGATCGTGGAGTTCGGTGGCCGGGTGGATCGATGGGCGCCATCCACTGGAGGGGTCGCGCTGGTGTTCTCTCCCAGGGCGTCGGTCAAACGGTTCTTTGCCTCCACCCAATGGGCCCTGAAGGGGTCAGCGGGTCGTTACACCCAGTATCTGCATTCCCTTCGGGACGAGGAACTTCCTCTGGGGTTGGACGTCTGGATTCTCGCTGGGGAGCAGGCGCCCCATGTGGTGTCAGATCAGGTTCAACTCGGATTCGAAGGGTACCCGCGCGAGGGGTGGTTCCTTTCCATCGAGGGTTATTACCGCTCCTTCGAGGGGGTCGTGACCACCAATCTGGCAGACAACCCCAACCTTGACGGGGACGACTACCTGCCAGGGACCGGGACCTCCTATGGGGCGGATCTCTTTCTCCGGCATACCGGTGAGATCAACACGGGCTGGCTGACCATCTCCTACCTCAGGGCGTCCCGAAGTTTTCCCGACTTCCTTTCCGGGCTCGATCCCGCGCCGGAGATTACCTACCCCCCCATCTTCGACCGCAGGGTGGACGTCGATTTG
>JBDHMC010000060.1:0-9031 GCA_039656355.1 Gemmatimonadota bacterium
TGACCAGGTGCAGGTGTCTCCAAGAGGAGATCGACCTCTTCCGGATGCTCGGCTCAGACCTTCGAGTCCTGTTGTGGAGTCTCGAGATTCCTCGCCACTCCCTCTGGGAACTCATTCGCCCAAAGCTGCCGCGGCAAAAGGGAACCACCCAGTAAGTCCCTGATTTCGGGTCTCTAGCCGATGCCAGTTCCCATTCTTTCCGACCTCGTCATTCTTCTGGGTCTCTCCTTGGTGGTTGTGCTGCTTTTCCACCGGGCGCGACTTCCCATGATCCTTGGGTTCCTCCTCACCGGAGCCATAGCAGGCCCCCATGGGCTCGGGCTCATTCGCGGGGTCGACGAGGTTGAGCTCCTGGCAGAGATTGGAGTCATCCTTCTCCTTTTTTCCATTGGGATCGAATTTTCCCTTCGCAACCTGATCCGCATCTGGCGGTCGGTGGTGCTGGGAGGTGTCCTCCAGGTGGGCCTCACCGCCGGGGTCACCTACCTCATGGCCGTGTCCTTTGGCCAACCTATTCCACAGGCCGTTTTCGTGGGCCTCCTGGTCTCCCTCAGCAGCACGGCCATCGTTCTCAAGATTCTCCAGGAGCGGGCGGAAGTCGACACCCCCCACGGCAGAAACGCTCTGGCGATCCTGATCTTCCAGGACCTGGCCGTCGTGCCGATGATGCTCTTTACCCCTCTATTGGCAATGGGCCAGGGGGACTGGGGTGCCTCCCTCCTTCCGCTCCTGGGAAAGGGTGTGGGCGTCGTTGCCCTGGTGGTGGTAGCCGCCCGGTGGGTAGTGCCGTGGCTCCTTTTCCAGGTTGCCGGAACCCGGAGTCGTGAGATCTTCCTCCTTACTACCCTCGGGTTAGGCCTCGCTGCAGCATGGCTTACCTCCCTCGCGGGCCTTTCCCTTGCCCTGGGGGCTTTCCTGGCCGGGCTGGTGATCTCGGAGTCGGAACACAGCGCCCAAGCCCTCGGGGAGCTCATACCCTTCAAGGACCTGTTCATCAGCTTTTTCTTCATCTCCATCGGGATGCTCCTGGATCTCTCTTTCGTTTCCGATAAACCCCTTGTTGTTGTCGGCACCACGGTCCTTGTGCTGGGCGTGAAGGGGGGACTGGCCTCACTTGCGGCTGTAATCCTTCGTTTCCCTTTGCGAACAGCCATCCTGGCGGGCCTGGCATTGAGCCAAGTGGGGGAGTTCTCGTTCATCCTCTCCCGCGTGGGACTGGAACACGACCTGATCCCAGGGGACCACTACCAGCTCTTCCTCTCCGTTTCCGTCATGACGATGGCGGTCACTCCCTTCTTGATCGCCGGGGCCCATCCCCTCGTCGACGCGGTTCTCCGGCTTCCCCTTCCCAGGTGGCTAGCACAGGGGAAGAGCGAGGACCTGCCATTCTTTGGGGAGGAGGGGAAAGAGGCTCTCTCGGACCATCTGGTGATCGTCGGATACGGCGTCAACGGTCGAAACCTCGCGAGGGCTGCTCGAGTGGCCGGCATTCCCTACGTGGTATTGGAGCTGAACCCGGGGGTGGCCCGGAAGGCCCGGGAAGCCGGGGTGCGCATCCTGGTCGGCGATGCGGTCCATCCCGCGGTTCTGGAGCGAGTGAGGGTGGATCGGGCCCGCACCCTGGTGGCAGCGATCTCCGATCCGGCCGGAGCACGCCGAATCACGGCGATGGCCCGGCGCCTGAATCCGGGAATACTCATTTTGGCCCGAACACGATATGTGGAGGAGATGCACTCCCTCTACTCAGCCGGTGCCGACGAAGTCATACCCGAGGAGTTCGAGACCTCTGTGGAGCTCACAGCACGTGTTCTGCGGAGCTACCTCATTCCCCGTTACGAGATCGAGCAGTTCATCGCTGAACTCAGGGCGGGAGGCTATGAGGTGTTCCGGCGCTTGGCAACGGAGATCCAGGGTACGGAGGGGATCCGGCTCCACTTTCCCGATGCGGAAGTGGCAACTGTAAGGGTGTCCGATCATTCCATCCTGGCGGAGTTGTCTCTCCGCGAAGCTGCCCTTCGATCCGAGTACGGAGTCACGCTACTCGCGATCCTCCGGGAAGGAAGAACGTTGACGAACCCCTCGGCGGACACGGTGTTCCGCAGCGGCGACCGCCTCATCGTTTTCGGGAAACCGCAGGAGGTGGCGAACGCAGCTGCATTGGCTCGAGGAGTGGACCGGTAGGGGCGGGGTAAGCCCACCCTCACGCAACGTCCCCGTTCTCCACCGTCTTGAGCAACCCGGAGAGGAGGCAGTGAGCTTCAACGGGATGCCTCAGTGTTTTTTCTGAGTGAACCGCGTACCGGTTTCGACGGCCCTCACGCGTCCGGGTGAGATATCCAGCTTCACAGAGATCCGAGATGATCCGTTGGACTGCCCGCTCGGTGATTCCGACGCGAGCGGCCATGTCACGCGTCCGGATTGAGAGATCCTCATGGACGCAGATCAACACATGGGTGTGGTTCGTCAGGAAGGTCCATTCCGCTTTCTGCGTACTCGGGGTTTTGCGTTTTCCAGTCATATGTACCAAGGGGGGTTTGACGAAGTAAAGGGCGTCTGACTCGCGGCGCGAATACTCTCTATATAGCGTGCTGCTATCAAGATGCAACACAACTCATGCATGACTCTCCCCTGTCCAACTACCCCACGACCGGTCCTCCCGGAGACAGGCTGGAAGAAATATGAACGGGTCGGGTATTGGCAGACAATTATATCGCGGTTTATATTTCGGGAAAAATAGGCCGCATTCCAGGATGTCAAGAGGGGTGCCCCTTGACTCTGAGTCCGACGAAATGATGGGGAGTTGGCAGCCTACCCGAAGGGAGGGGGTTCAGTATTCCGGTTTCAGGTAAGGAAGCGCTCCGCAGACTCCAGGTGGGAAACAGGCGGTTCAGGCAGGGGCCTTCCGGAAACGATCCATCGGCTCTCCGCCATGCCAGGTTTATTGATCTGTCTGCCGGGCAACAGCCGTTTGCTGCCGTTCTGGCGTGTTCGGACTCACGAATCCCGGTGGAGATGATCTTTGACCGGGGACCCGGCGATCTGTTCGTAGTCCGCGTAGCCGGGAACGTGGTTGGTCCAACGCAACTCGGCAGCCTGGAATTCGCAGTGGGGGTCCTGGGGGTTCGCTTGATTCTGGTGTTGGGACACACTGATTGTGGGGCAGTAGACGCTGCTTTGGCCCTGGAACTCTGTTCGGAGTCTGGAATGGTCGCGATCAACCTGGCACTGCTCACGAGACGGATCTCGATGACTCTTGATGAGTGTGGTCACGGCGGATGCACCAGCAAAGAGCCTCTCTCCGGGGAAGCAGAGCGTCGCCATGCAGGGGCCGTCGCAAAGGAACTCGTCCAGCGGTCTGAACTGCTCGACTCTTCGGTCCGATCGGGGGAACTCCTGATCGCGGGATCGATGTACGACCTCAAGACCGGCCAGGTGGAGTTTTTCGATGAGGCAGGCATCACATTCACAGGTGGGGGAAGCATCCAGGACGGCCCATGAAAGAGGTCGGAACGGGATGGAGCGGCATCTGCGATTGTGAGCTGAAGTCGAAAGCACCATGTGGCCCCATCTGATAGCCTGTTGGGCTGAGTTTGATCTGCCTCTAGGAGAACCAGAATGAAGCACGCGTGGGAAGTCTACTTCGAGTCCGTCGAAGACGAGGTCTTCCCTCGGACGATGCTTGAGTCCCCATTCGATCCAGAAAGTGATGAATCTCGAGCATTTGTTGCAGCATTCGAGACTGCCCGTGTTTCCACTGCAGACTTCCTCGTCCGGGATGAGGGCTGGTCGAGAACTGCGGCTGCCTGGCTTACGGAGGAATTCGTTAAGTCAAGTCTGAACTGGCTTGAAAATGCACAGGAGTTGGGTCTCGCCGGCTTGAAGGTTCTCGTCAGGCATCGTTACGAGGATTGGCTTCGGCAGTAAAACATGCCTCGCCTGCCTGGGAGGAGTGAGCGGCCTGAAATCCCCTTTATCTCCCGCAGGAGGATTGATCGCAGGATGAGCAAGATCCGGGTACTTCTCGTCGATGACGAGGAAGAGTATGTCGAAGGCCTTTCTGAGCGAATGACTGATGACGGACTCGACAGTGAAGTAGCGTTCACCCGGGAAGAGGGCCTGGAGGCACTCGAGAAGAACCCGCCGGATGTCATGGTTCTGGACCTCAGAATGCCAGGAATGGGGGGGATGGAGCTCCTGGAGCGGGTTCGAAGGGACCATCCGCAGACCCAGGTCATCATTCTCACCGGCCATGGCGGAAAGGCAGCCGAAGAGGAAGCACGGGAACGAGGGGCCTTCGAATACCTCGAGAAGCCCGTGGACTATACCGGCCTGAAGGCCGTCATCAACCGGGCTTGGGGCCTCACGAAGAGGGTGTCGAAGGCTGTCGCTGATGACGTTCGGTTGAGCCTCTTGGGGGACCTGCCCGACAAAGGGAAAAAGCCTACTTTCCGATCTGATCCAGCATCCAAGAAGCTCCCGAGGGAGGGCCTAAAGGTCCTCCTCGTAGACGATGAAGAGGACTTCGTACGGACGCTTTCCGAACGGCTGGAGCTGAAGGATTTGGCAAGCGAAGTTGCATTCTCCGGAGAGACAGCGCTTTCCATCTTGGGAGATGAACCTCCGGACGTGATGGTTCTAGACCTGAATATGCCCGGTATGGGAGGATTGGCAGTCTTGGAGCAGGTGAAACGAGAGGTGCCGCAAGTTCCGGTGATCATCCTAACCGGCCACGGTTCCCCTGAAGAGGAGGCAGAGGCAAGGCATCTTGGGGCATCCAACTACCTTAATAAACCTGTTGAGATCGGGGATCTCGTGAAGGCAGTTCACTCGGCAGCACAGAGAACCGGATTCCAGGGTGTGGCAACGGCGGCAGGAGACCTCTAAGGTCCTTTCCCCTGAATGAGCCCTTCCCTCTTCCAGTCCCCCAGGGGCAGTTTCATCTCCCGGATAAGGCCCGTGGAAAAGTCGAACATCCAGCCGTGGATGGAGGGGGCGAAACCTTCCGCCACGGCCTGCCGGAAAGGATTGGAGAGAAGGGCGTTCCGGGCCTGGGTCACGACATTAATCTCCGAGAGACGATCGGCCCGGGCCAGGAGGCTCGGGAGGCTCGCCAACTCTTCCCGATGCTCGGACGCCAGGGCCCTAAGATCCTTCAACCAGGCCCCTACCGCCCCCTCCTCGAGGCCAGCTAGGGCCGCCCCGACCCCGCCGCAACACGTATGTCCTCCCACAACGACATGCCGGACTTTCAGGTTCAGAATGGCGTACTCCAATACGGCCTGTACGTTGGCATCGTGGAGGGGAACTTGGTTGGCTATGTTTCGGTGAACGAATAGCTCGCCGGGTTCGGACCCGATCATGCTGTTCATACATTTTCGGCTGTCGGAGCAGCCGAAGAAGAGGAAAGGTGGCCTTTGCCCTTGGGCCAACTTGGTGAAGTATTCCGGATCTCCGGAGATTTTGGCCTGTACCCAGGCTCGGTTCCTCTCCAGGAGTCGTGCGAATTCGGGCATATCTCAAATCTACCGAAGGTTCTCGTTCGCCGCCGAACCCTCTTCTTCAAGCAAACTCCGGGCCAGGTTTCCCGGCAATGACTCGGTGCCCTCTCGGGTGAGGGTCCAGGGATTAAAAACGAAACAACGGAGGTTTAGCCATGCCCATCGTCACCATCTCCCGCGGAACCGAGAGTGGAGGTGCTCGGTTGGCGAACAGCCTGATGGACCGCATGGGTCTCAAAGCCATCAGCCGGGAAGTGGTCGTGGAAGCCGCCGAGACTTATGGGGTCTCGGAGGAGGGCCTACTGAATAGCCTCGAGAGCCCTCCCGGATTCTGGGACAAACAGGCTCGCACACGCCAGCAGTACATCCTGGCCGTTCAGTCGACCCTGGCACGGATGGTGGAGGGAGACAACGTCGTGTATCACGGCCTCGCCGGCCAACTCCTGCTTCGGGAGCTTCCCAACGTCCTTAAGGTGCGGCTGATCGCCCCTTTGGAGGGTCGGGTTCGGGCGGCCATGACTCACCTGGACCTCACACGGGATGCGGCTGAAAAGCACATCCAAAAAACGGACGAAGATCGGGCCGCCTGGGTGAGGAGAGTTTACGAAGTGGACGTCACGGACCCGTCCCTTTACGATCTCGTCCTGAACCTGGGCACCATGACTATGGAAACCGCCACGGAAATGGTGGTGGACCTTTTGGGCCGCCAGGAATACCGATCCACCCCCGAGACCCAAAGCCGTATCAGGGACTTTTCCCTTGGGGCTAGGCTGAAGGCCGAGTTCTCCCTCAACTCCGAGTTTCCGGAGGCGGCCTCCCACATCAGCGTGGACGAAGGGATGGTGACCCTGAATCTCCCCAAGACTCTGAAAAGTCGGGCTGACGCCATCGTTCAGTTCGTGGGTGGAGTGGAGGGCGTCGCAGGGGTCGTGGATGATGGAACCGATGCCGAATCCGAGGCGGTGGTTCCCGCCACTGGTTGGAAGACCGCCGCCGACCTCATGCTTCCCCTTAGCGGCTATCCCCATGTTCCCGAAAGCCTTCCCATACGAGAGGCTCTTCTGGCCCTCGGGGCCTCGTCGGTAGTCTCCTCATCCGGGCACCTGGTGGTGCCCCGGTATCTCCTAGTGTTGGACGAGAAGGAACGACTGGTGGGGGTGGTGAACCGACGGGCTCTCCTTCGGGGCCTGATTCCCCAATACGCCTCGTTGAAACGGGCTGCCAGCGTGATGGCTGCTGTTCCCCACACAGACGCCCTTTCGGCCTCTGCCCCCCTCTGGAGCAGTCTCTTCAGCCCCGCTTCCGTGGCTGCCGCTCGCAAACCGGTGGAATCAGTGATGGTCCCGACACGAGTCTCGGTGGCATTCGACGATCCGGTGGACACCGTGGTCAGCGCAATGCTCGGACACGACGTAGACCTGATCCCGGTCACCGAGGGGGCTCGCACGGTTGGGGTGGTCATGATGACCGATGTCTTTGACAACGTGTCCGAATTCGTGCTGGAGCGTGGGGCGAAATAGGAGCTACTGAGACTTCGAAACCCCTTGCCCCCTCACACCACCGGAGGCATTCTTGCACTCCCATGAAAACTGAAAAGTACCCTGAAGCCGCGTTCCTTTCGGCCATGACCGCAAGTGCCACCCATGAGGCACGGAATGTGCTCGCCATCATCAAGGAGTCAGCCGGCCTCGTGGAGGATCTCGTCCAGGTTCACGCCACCCGGGGCAGCCTCGACCGGGAGAAGGTCCATAAGGCACTGGAACGCATAGAACACCAGGTGAAGCGAGGGGCCGATCTTCTCACGACTCTGAATCGTCTGGTCCACACTCTGGACCAGGATCTTTCCAAGGTGGACCTGAGTCAGGAAGTGGAGCAGCTCATCCTCCTCAGCCAGCGGTTCGCCCGGCTGAAGAACCAGCAGGTTGAAGCCGAGAAAGGACCGGAGGGGTGCCATCTGGCCGTGAACGATCTGCACCTCCACATGATCCTGCACGGGACCATGATGCGTTGTTTGGAAGAGCTGCCCCAGGGCTCCAAGGTGGCCGTCGGGGTCCGTGAGGAGGGCGGAGCCGCCCTCGTCGAGTTTAGGAGTGCGGGTGGTCGAAACGCTCCGGGGCCCTCCCCCGAGGTTGGCGGTTGGCCCCACCTGGAGTCCTTGGGAGAAGCTCTGGGCGCGAAAATCCAACGATGTCCGACGGGATACGGAATTCAAATTCTCTTTTCAAGGAACCCGGGGACCAGAGAAGCCCCCATCGGTTCCAAAGGACAGGACACCGAATGAGCAAGATTCGTGTGCTCCTCGTGGACGACGAGGAAGACTACGTAAGAACCATGGCAGAGCGCATGGATATGCGCGATCTGCAGAGCACGGTAGCACTGAGTGGGGAAGAGGCCCTGGATGTTCTTGAGGCCGATCCCCCGGATGTCATCGTTCTGGACCTTCGGATGCCGGGCCTACAAGGGATGGAGGTCCTGGAAAAGGTGAAAAGGGACCACCCCCACATCCAGGTCATCATTCTCACCGGCCACGGGGGTGACAAGGAAGAAAAGGAGGCCCGCCGGCTGGGGGCCTTTGAGTACGTCCAGAAACCCGCAGATCTCGGTACCCTGGTCGACACGATCCAGGGAGCCTGGAAGCGGAGCATCCAGGCAGCCAGAGAGTTCATCAAGGAACAGGGCGAGGAGTTCGATCGCAGCATGACCGCCGCCGCCCTGGCCGAGGGCGGAATGCCTGACGAAGCCCGGGACCTCATGAACAAGGCTCACGGGCTGGCACGACGGAATCGAGATGAACAGGTCGGGGCCGCGGGCACTCTGAAGATCCTCCTGGTCGACGACGAGGAAGACTACGTCAGGACCATGGCCGAGCGCCTTAAGATGAGAGACCTGGGAAGTAACGTGGCCCTGAACGGGGAGGAGGCTCTCTCCCTGCTTGAGGAGGACCTTCCCGACGTTATGGTGTTGGATCTGAAGATGCCCGGCATGGGAGGCTTGGAGCTTCTCGAGGCCGTGCGGAGCAAGTACCCTAGCGTCCAGGTCATTATCCTGACGGGTCACGGTTCAGAGAATGAGGAGTCTATCGCCCTGCGCTTGGGTGACTTCGCTTACTTCCAGAAACCTGTGGACATCCAAGACCTCATGGCCGAGGTCAGAAAAGCCGGTGAGGCACCTTCCGAGGGCCTCTAGGGCTCAGTCCAGTGAGCGACTTGACTCCTGACGGTCCGGTAACCCCGGGCCTTCCCGAAGGGGAAAAAGATTCCCTGGTTTCCGGACGCCGGTACAGGAGGATTCTCCTAACGGCGGTCCTCTCGGTATCCTTCGTGGCCATCGTTCCCCTCATCATTGCCACGGGAATCAACTACCTACAGTACCAGGAGGCGTTCCGGGAGGAACAATCCAGGCCCATGGTCCGGTTTGCCGCCAATGGCAAGCTGGCGTTGGAATCGTTCCTCGAGGAGCGGACCGCTGCCCTTCGGTTCGTGTCCCAAACTTGGAGCCACGAGGAGCTTACCGACCCCTCGACCCTGGATGAG
>JBDHMC010000061.1:0-8985 GCA_039656355.1 Gemmatimonadota bacterium
AGCCTGGACTGAGCCAGGTTGAGGTTCTCCTGGTATTGCTCCACCGCTCTCAAGCTACTAGAGGCCTGCATGATGGTACCTGCCGCTGCAGGGTCATCCGAGGCTCGGACGACCCTTAGGCCGGAGGTAACTTCACGCTGGAGGCTCCCGATCTCAGCCATGAGATCACGGGCACTTCCAAGAGCCTGGTTCACGAGAACCTGGTTGGTGATTCTCACCTGGTCTTTTCCTCGTCTGGTTTCTCCATTGGCCCCTTCTTTCGTTGCAGGGCCTGTGGGCCTTCCGTACGTTTGGATTATCGGTTCCCCTGTACTCGAACTTTAGCCGGCCCTTTGATTCCATGGCTCGAATCCTCTGCGTCGATGATGAAGCGGCCTCCCTGGCAGTGATCGAGGAGGCCCTAAAACAGGTAGAGCACGAAACCATCGGTGTCCGGAACGTTGAAGCGGCACTGAATGTCCTAGGGCGGGGCGGGGTCGAGCTCATCGTCTGCGACTACAGGATGCCGGAGGCGACCGGGCTCGAGTTCCTTTCAACACTGGAAAAGGAGGGCCTCGACGTACCTCTCATCATGATCACGGGATTCGGGAGCATCGAACATGCTGTGGCCTCTATTAAAGCCGGGGCCGTGGATTACATCACCAAACCAGCACGACCTCAACAACTTCAGCTGGCCGTGGACCAGGCCCTGGAGCTGGTTCGTCTCCGGAGAGAAAACGCCCAGCTACGAGAAGAAGTCGAGCGCATGCGGGGAGCTTCGGAGGTCGTCGGGGATAGCCCGCCCATGCTCCGCATCTTTGAGACCCTCTCCGTGGTTGCCCCCACTCGCGCCACCATCCTCCTGCAGGGAGAGTCAGGGACCGGAAAGGAGCTTCTGGCCCGGACCCTCCACCAGATGAGTGACCGCAGCGATGGGCCGTTCATTCCCGTGAACGCCGCCGCATTGCCAGAGAACCTCGTGGAGAGCACCCTCTTTGGACATGAGAAGGGCGCCTTTACCGGCGCCGTCAAATCCATGCGAGGTGCCTTCGAACGGGCCAACTTCGGGACCATCCTCCTGGATGAGATCTCGGAAATGCGGTTGGATCTCCAGGCGAAGCTTCTCCGTGCTCTCCAGGAACAGGAGTTCGAGCGCGTCGGTGGAACCGTACCCATCCGCGTGGATGTCAGAATCGTTGCAACCACGAACCGTGACCTGGCCAAAGAGGTTGAGGCAGGGAGATTCAGAGAGGATCTCTTTTACCGACTCAGCGGTGTGCCCATCAGGATTCCCCCGCTTCGGGAACGGCTGGAGGATATCCCTCTCCTGGTCAACTATTTTGCCGCCCGTTCAGCGCTCGAGAATGGAAGAGAGTTTTCTGGCGTGGCCCCAAGAACCATCGAGGTCCTGCAGCGATACTCTTGGCCGGGAAATGTTCGGGAGCTTGCCCACGAAGTGGAGAGGGCCGTGATTCTGGGAGACTCAGACACTTTGACCCCGGAGGCTTTCGACCGGACCCGGTTTGGTCTAGCCCCCGCTCTTCCCGACCCTTCCGGCCCGAGACAAGAGCCCTCGGCCGCGGCCCGCTCAATCGGGGAGGGGGAGACTCCCAAGACTCGGGTTTTTCTGGACAGCTTCAACCTCGGCTCGGCCGAGGAGGTGCTAATCCGAAAAGCTCTGGACGCTACGAGGGACAACCGAACCAAGGCGGCGGCACTCCTTGGGATCAGTGATCGGACGCTTCGAAACAAACTGAACCGCCCCTGATCCTGAGGGGCTTTTCTCACGCCCCCACCGGCGCCCGACTCGACGCCCGATCCGGAAAAACTCGCCGTGTTCATACCGGCACTTCCTTCCGCTTTTCTGACCACAGGGCAGACTCCGGTCGTTGGAACCCTCGCCTGTTTTCCCACCCTCCTCCTAACGCTGGATCACCGCGGAATCCCCATAAATACTAGGGTTTGGGCGGATCCCGCGGTTCCCTCATAGCAGTGGATCGTCCCAAACCAGCCAGCCGTCTCGGTGCGGAATGGCCTTTGCCGAAAGGGGTGATGTTCGAACGTCCCTCATTCGGGAGCTACGCATGCTCAACAGGCTATTGGGAAGCACATCAATCGTTTCGGAGTTGAAAGCCGGGCTGAATCGGTCGACCCAGGCGGTTCGTGGGATCGCACACCGTGTGGCCAACGCGTCTTCCGGACCGGACGGGGATTTCGCTTCGGCGCTGGACAACGCGGGTGCCGCCCTCCCGGGAAGTGAGGTGGATCTCGAGCAGGAAATGGTGGCCCTGGCTGAAGAGCAACTCCGCTACGAGGCCGCCACACGGCTACTGGAGAAGGTCTATCAGCAGATCCGATCCAGCGTGAGGCAAGGATAGGAGGCCCAATGGAACGCAGTGGATTCCCGATGATTGGACGCTCGAGCGCCGAAAACGGTGCTCGACGTTTCTTCCGTTCGATGGGCATTGCAGCCTCGGGGTTATCCGCTCAGCGGGCCCGGATCGAGGTCATCGCTGACAACATCGCCAATGCGGAGACCACCCGGACAACTGCCGGCACTCCGTATCAGCGGAAGATGGTCCAAATGGAGGAGGTCCCCTTCTCCGAGCTCATGAGTGCCAGTGGGCTCATGGGTTTTGTTCCCCCCCTCCGATCCCCCACCCCGGTAGCCTCCATGGAGACCGGCGGGGTCCAGGTTCTGGGAACGATAGAAGATGTGACTGAAGGGCCTGTCATATACGACCCCGGCCATCCAGACGCTGACGCGGACGGTTACGTACAAATGCCGAACGTCCGAATCACGGACGAAATGATCGACCTCATGGAAGCTCGGCGCCTTTACGAGGCCAACGCATCGGTTTTCGATGCCGTGAAGTCCATGCTCAGGCGAGCCACGCAACTCTAGGAAGAGGTCTAGATGTCGATTCAGAGTCTTGGCGGGGTCTCCGGGCCCCCTGGCGTGATCCCGAGAACACCCGATCCGGGGGGAGCCGGTGAAGCCATCGGCCAGAAGCCCATGGATCCTCTGACCCTCGGAGACCCAAACCCCCAGGAAACGTCGTCAACCGAAACGGCCATGGCCGGCGGGCTTCCAATTGAAGCTCCTCCTGGCACCGACCCAGACCTTTGGAGCGTCCTCACGGCCGACGAGCGGCGTTACTTCGCTCGGGCCCGGACCCTCGGTCCTGTGGTCTACACCCCTGGCAAGCTGGGCTTGGCGGAAATCGGGCTCCAACGAGGCGGACGCCTCGACGTGAGGGCATAACCATGGCAAACGGAATCGGATCAGTCGGCCCCGGAAACATCGGCGCGGGGATAATCCAGCAGACGGAAAGGGGGGGATTCCGAATCCCCCTGCAGGGATCCCAGGGAGAGACCTCCTTCGCGGATACCCTGGAGAAGGCACTCGGTCAGGTATCGGAACTCCAGACCGATGCCCATGACGCCATTACTGCCTTCCTTCGTGGTGACGCGGTAGAGGTCCACGAGGTCATGGCAGCGGCGGAAGAGGCAGGGATCGCGCTCGACATGCTCATCGAGGTCCGGAACAAGCTTACAGAGGCGTACCGGTCCATCATCAACATGCAAAACTGAGGCACGCTGAGGTAACATGGCCAACGCGTTAACGAGAATCCTGGATCCGGTGGCCGGTAGCCGCCGAATCATGATGGTCGCGGTAGGCGCGGGTGCACTGGGGGTATTCTGGGCCCTGGCCCAATGGGCAATGAGCCCCACCATGGTCCCTCTCTTCTCAAGCCTCCCGGTGGAATCAGTTGGTGAGATGACACAACGCCTGGATGAAGAGGGACTCGACTACGAAATCCAGGCCGGCGGATCCAGCTTGGCCGTATCGGAAAAAGACCTTGCCAAGGCGCGGGTCGCCCTGGCCCAAGTGGGTTTCCCAGCCGGCGGCAAACCAGGCTGGGAACTTTTCGACGAGGCCTCCTGGGGAATGACTGACTTTACCCAGAGAGTGAATTACCGCCGGGCCCTGGAAGGGGAGCTTGAGCGCACCATAGGGCAGATGCGGGGGGTCCAAAGTGCCCAGGTCCACCTGGCCATCCAGAAATCCTCGATCCTCAAACCATCGAAGACCCCCAACGGAGCCTCGGTGGTCCTGGCCCTGAGGTCCGGAGCCAGGCCTGAGAAAGCGATGGTAGAAGGGGTCGCCTCTCTAGTCGCAGGAAGCGTCGAGAACATGGTGAAGGAGAACGTGACCGTACTGGATGATTCCGGACGCCTCCTCTCGGAATCGGACGAGGAGGACCAGACGACGGGACTTACCACAAGACAACTCAAGATCCAGCGGGACTTTGAAGCATACCTGGAGGACAAGGCCTACGAGCTGGTGGAGCCAGTGGTCGGGCGGGGAAACGTGACCGTTCGCGTGGCTGCCAGCTTGAACTTCGACCAGATGGGCCGGACGGTGGAAACCTTCGACCTGGACCAGCAGACCACGGTTCGGGAGGATCGAGCTGAGATCATCCCGGGAACCGAAGATCAGGGTGCCAGTTCCATCACCGTGAACTCCATCTACGAAACTCCCAGGACCATCGAGACCTTCGCCCGCATCGGTTCCCGGGTAGACCGGATGACCGTCGCGGTGGTGGTGAGTGATAAGGAGGACGACACATCCGGAACGACTGAGTTCACGACCCGAACCCCCCTGGAGTTGACTCGCCTGGAGGCCTTGGTCCGAAGTGGTTTGGGTATCGACACCGACCGGGGAGACGCCATTACGGTGGTCAGCATGCCTTTCGATAGGGAGCCGGTAGCTCTTCCCGCGGAAGAAGAGGGCATGGATATCATGGCCATGGTGCAGGCGGGTGTGCGACCCACCATCGGAATCCTGGCCCTGACGCTGGCCTTCATCCTCGCCCTCAAACTCCTGGGTTTCATGAAGGCCCTGCCGCTGGGACCATCAAGGCAGCAGGCCCTTCCCAACACTCCAGGTGGTGAGGGTCTCCACCGATCCGACTCACACTCCAGGGTTTCTGATGCTGAGGGAGGAGGGCCCCCACGAATGGGAGGTGCTCAAAGCCGGGTTGAGATGACCGACCCCTCTCTAACGGCCAGAGTCGTGAAGGCCTGGATGAGCGAGGACTGAGATGGGAACCGCCGTCGCGAAGAAAGCCATCGACCGGATTGATAACCTAACCGGACGCCAGAAGGTGGCCGTGCTTCTCATGGCCATTGGGGAAGAAGGATCGGCCAAACTCACCAAACACCTGTCCCCGGACGAAGTGGAGGCCATCTCCTTCGAGATCGCCCGCATGGGGCGGGTCGAGCCGCACGTGGTTGAGGACGTACTGGACGAATGGCACCACACCGAGCGAGTCGCCTTCTCACTGGCCCAAGGAGGAGTCGACTCCTCGAGGAGGTTGCTGGAGAAGGCCTTCGGCCAAAAAGAGGCCGCCAAGGTCATTCAGCGCATTGAATCGCAGCTTCACGACCACATCTCCTTGGTGAATTTCAAGAGCGCGGACCCGGCACAGCTTTCCGCGGTCATCCGGAATGAGCACCCGCAGATCATCTCCGTGCTCCTTGCCTTTCTAGGTCCGGATCACACCGCCGCTGTCCTCAAGGGCTTCGACACAGAACTCAGCGGCGACATCCTCCTTCGAATGGCGCGGATGGAGAGGATCTACCCCGACGCGCTGAAGGTCATCGAGGCTTCCCTGGGAGCTGACTCAGATCTGGTGAGCGGCGTCGAGAGCTCCACGGCAGGAGGTCACAAGGCTGTGGCAGAGGTACTGAACCGCACCTCCGCCGATTTGGAGAAGGAGCTCATGGACAGCCTGGCACACGGCGATCCTGAAGTCGCGGAGCGGGTGAGAGACTTGATGTTCGTCTTCGAGGACATGGTGAAACTGGATGACGGCGCCGTGACTCGAGTCCTCAGGGATGTTGAGACGAAGGAGCTGGCCTTGGCCCTCAAGGTGGCCTCAGAAGAACTCAGGGAGAAGCTCTTTTCCACACTCTCCACCCGAGCCAAGGAGGCCCTTCAGGAGGAGATCGAATTCCTGGGTCCGGTCCGGGTCAGTGAAGTGGAAGATGCCCAGGCCGCCGTCGTCAGAACCGTTCGGGTCCTGGAGGAAGCCGGCGAGGTCGTGGTGGGAGCCAGCGATGACATGGTGGTCACATGAGGTGGGATCGAGCCTACGACCGAGTCTCGATGGGATCGGAGACCACCAGATGACCTGGGATTGGCAGGACCTGGGAGCCAGGGCGTCAAGAACTGGGCTTCACAGAGGCGGTCGGCCGGAAGCGCCCGAAATCCGAAGGGAGGCCGAGCTTGAAGAGGCCTATAAACGGGGGTTCCAGGAAGGGGAAGCATCGGGACTGGAGCGGGCGCTCCGGGAACTCGACCCGTCCCGCCAGGCGGCCGAGAAAGCGGCCTCGCAACTTGCCGTTCTTCATGAGGAACTCACGAATCACACGCATGAGAACATCATGGCTTTGGCCCTGATCGTAGCTCGAAAAGTGCTGGAAAAGGAGATCCGGGCCGCACCCGAGGCAGTCTCGGACCTGGTGGAAAAAGCACTCGTACACTTTCCACTAGATCAGAAGGTAAAGGTTCGGCTAAACCCAGACGATCTCACCTTTCTCGCTGGTGAGAGCACAGATGGAACGCCCGCAGAAACTCCAGGGCGGGAGGTGCGGTGGATACCCGACGATGCCGTGACCGCGGGCGGATGCATTGTGGAGGGGCCCGAACACGTAGTGGACGGCCGTTTGGATACGGCCCTGGAAAGATTATACCGGACGGTATTTCATGATTGACGAACTCTCTCGCCGGATGGAACCAGCCTCACGTCTCGCCCAATATGGGCGAGTGACCCGGGTCGTGGGGTTGGTCATCGAGGCGGTGGGTATCGACGTCGCAGTTGGAGAGCTCTGCCAGATCAGGAGCCTCTCCAATGACAGCGTTGTTCTAGCCGAGGTTGTAGGATTCCACGAGCGGGGAATCCTCCTCATGCCCTTGGAGGAATTGGAGGGAGTCCACCCAGGAAGCGCCGTACGGGCGATGGGTCGCTCCTTCGACGCACACGTGGGGCCCGGGCTCCTCGGTCGGATTCTGGATGGCCTTGGGCACCCCATTGACGGCCTCGGCGACGTGGGTCCAACCAAACGAGTTCCTCTCTTTGCAGATCCTCCGAACCCCCTCTCCCGACGGTCCATCCAGATGCCCCTGGAGACGGGCATCAGGGCCCTGGATGGCCTCCTTACCATCGGGCGGGGCCAACGGATCGGCATATTTTCGGGGAGCGGTGTCGGGAAAAGCACCTTGCTGGGAATGATCGCCCGTCAAGCCTCCGCCGACGTGAACGTCATTGCCCTACTGGGCGAGCGGGGTCGGGAAGTGAAGGACTTCATCGAAAACTCCTTAGGGCCCGAGGGTTTGGCTCGGTCCGTGGTCGTAGTGGCCACGGGAGACCAGTCAGCCCTGATTCGAGCCCGTGGAGCCCTGGTGGCCACGGCGATCGCGGAACACTTCCGGGACCAGGGGAAACAGGTCCTTCTCATGATGGACTCCATCACCAGGGTCGCCATGGCGTGGAGAGAGATCGGTCTGGCCGTCGGTGAGCCGCCAACGACCCGAGGCTATCCACCATCCGTTTTCGCCGCACTTCCCCGCCTGCTCGAGCGTGCGGGAAACGCAGAGAAGGGTGGGATCACCGGGATCTACTCCGTTCTGGTCTAGGGAGATGATTTCAACGAGCCCGTGGCCGACCACTCTCGATCGGTCCTCGACGGACATATCACCCTGAGCCGGCGTTTGGCTTCCGCTGGCCACTTCCCTGCGATAGAGGTCTTGGGGAGCGCAAGTCGCCTCCGGGATCAGATCATCGGGGAAGACCACCTCGCGGCAGCGAACCAGGTCCAATCTCTGATGGCAGCCTACCGGGAGAAGGAAGATCTCATCTCCATCGGCGCCTACCAAAAGGGATCGGACCCCGCGACCGACGCCGCAATTCAGATGCGAGAACCCGTGCTGAGATTCCTAAAACAAACCCCGGAGGAGTGCTCAGGCTTCCTGGAAACAAAAGACCAACTTCTCTCCATCTCCCAAGCTGCTGATTTGATAGAGGGAGGACAGCCTGCATGAGGGTTTTCCAATTCTCTCTCGGTCGCCTCCTGGACTTCCGCCGGCATGAGGAAGAACAACGGGCTCAAACCCTCGCTGACGCCCGGAGGAAATCCGAGTCGGCGAAGAAGGCCAGGGAGGACTTGGTCGAAATCCAGCAAGCTGGCAGGAGCAAGCTCGCGGACGCCCACCGAAACGGAGGGTCCATCGGGGTCCTCAGGAACATGGAGTTCGTCATCGAGCGAATGGAAGACCACGTCAAAGACGCGGAACAAGTTTGCCAGGAGGCTGACGAGAAACTTGTCGAATCTGTCAACGACTACACGAAAGCGGCCCGGGAGCGACACAGCCTGGACTGCCTGAAGGACCGTCGGATGGAGGAGTGGAAGGTAGAGGAGGGCCGGCGGGAACAGAAAGAGATCGATGAAGTCGCCATCACTAGACACGGACGCCGGCCTCTGGAATCTCCGAGCGGCTGAGGAAAACCATGAAGATTATCATCTTTTCAGTAATCGGCCTCGCTCTGGGGACCCTTGGCGGAACGGCCGTGGGGGGTATGAAGGGAAAGGCGACCCTCCTCGCCGAGATGGAGGCGGAGAAAGTCGCTCAGGAATCCACCCACGAAGCTGAGAGAACCGAAGGACCTGCAGCCCCCGGTAGCTCTCAAGCCGAGGAAGGGGTCCACGGCACCGAGGATCCCACAGATCCTCCACCGAAGGACCCAACGCCTACCCAGCGGCCGGAGGAAACCCATCAGGAAGCCCCGGGGGGGATCGATGCTTCCCAGGCGATTCCCAATACCCATCAGGAGTCGATAGTCGGGGGAAGCACTGCACTAGAACAGGACACCGTGCCTCCCACAGAAGAGAACGAAGGGGCGGCTCGGCTGGCCAAGATCTTCGGGTCCATGAAAGCAC
>JBDHMC010000062.1:0-8914 GCA_039656355.1 Gemmatimonadota bacterium
ACCCGATCTCTCCCAGGACCCCCAGATACCGGGCCACCTGGTCTACAGAGATATGCTCCCCGGTCCAGCCCGCTACTCGATTTCGGATGGTGAGAATCGAACGCCTGCCGTTGACGTAGTTCATGATCTGGGAGGTCTGAGCGTTGCTGAGACCGATCTCCCCCAGGACTCCCGGATGCTCCCGGAAGTAGTCTTGGGCCGGTCCATACTGACCCATATTGAACACCTGCCCGCGGATTTCCTCAGCCAGACGAGGAACCACCCGGTCATATCCCGCATCCTCAGCGGTGGGTCCAGGAAGCTCCAATCCACCGGAGGTGTCCCGGGCCGCGACCTTGAGAATGTAAGCACTGAGAGCGTCTCTGTAGTCGGCCCAGGACTCCATCGCCTCATCAACCGAGCTGCCGGCCTCGCGGCTCCCCGAATGGATCTGATGAATCGACTCGAGCGCGTCCAGCTCACGCTCGGCCGCCGCCTCGATAATGTCTACGGCCAGAGCCGCCACCGCTTCCGTATCCCCGGAGCCGGCACCATCCAAAACCTCCAACGCTCTGGGAAGACCACGCTCCGCCACACGGTTGTATCCGAAATCGGAGACCGCATCCAGAAGGTCGGGGAGCATCTCGTCGGTGAGGTTTGCCGAGACCCATGCCGTGGTCGCCCCAATAAATGCGACCCGCCGCATTTCGGTGGGATCGCCCTTGTCCGGAGTGTCGGCATCGGCATGATACCACTGATCCGGCCAGGTGAAGAACTCG
Source organism: Gemmatimonadota bacterium (assembly GCA_039656355.1). Classification (GTDB taxonomy): domain Bacteria; phylum Gemmatimonadota; class Gemmatimonadetes; order Longimicrobiales; family Gaopeijiaceae; genus JABDNZ01. The sequence continues at coordinate 759 of JBDHMC010000062.1, forward strand.
ATCCCAGGCACACCCACGGATGCATTGTTGAAGACGATGTGGTCACTCCCTCCGGTGGCCTCGTGAATGAAGTACCGGAATGCATCCCGGGATCCGTTCTTCTCCCACATGGGGTCCGGGAAGTACTGGCCCCCCGGGCGGCCCCGGGGTGCACCGGGAAGGTAGACGATGTCGTTGGTCCTCCACACATAGTTCATGACCGCGGCCGCGAGGCCATCATAGAAGGATGCCAACTGGGCGGGAGTCTCGCTCATGGTAAACCAGCTGTTGGCGTTTCGAAGACCCTCGCTCACCATGTCCATGTTGATGTTGATGGCGAGCTTTTCCACTAGACTCGGGTCCCGCCGAAGGAATTCGTAGGTACCGCTGATCTCATTGGGCCAGATGAAGTGAATGGTTCGACGGGGTTGGGGAAGCTGCCCCGTCTCGATGAGGTGATGAAGGGCCCGGAAGATCTCGAGCTGGATAGCCGGCCCACCCATGTCGTCATTAGCTCCCCGCTTGGTATACCCTTCGAAGAGATGGCCGGTGAAGACCACCCCGGGGAGATCGGGCTCAGTCCCAGGGATCCAGGCATAGACCGTCTCGAACCGGTTGGGGTAGGTGGCCATGACGGCCTTGGCCTTCACTGGCATCTCCTGGCCTCGTTGGACGTCCTCCAGCATCTCGGACCATTGCCGCCAGGATACGGTGAAGCCCATTCGGAGATGCTCACCCTGGCCATAGTTGCCTCGGGAATACACGACTTGATCGGGATCGAAGTAACGTTCCCGGGAACTAAAGCTGATGACGGCCTCCACTCCAGCCCCATCGAGAGCTTCGAAAAGGGCACCGCGGGGGTGGGACCACATGAGGGCTACCGCACCCATGAACTGTTCTGGGTCCGCCGCCATGGCCATCTCCAGATCCGGGATTTGGTCTCCTGATACGTCCGGGATGTACACCAAGCGCCCCTCCACCTCCCCCGTCTGAGTTCCGCTGGCCACCAGCGCCGCGTCGGCCGGGATCCTGGCAACCCGCCGGCCCTGGACCCAGAGATCTCCTTCCAGGGGGTACGCGAAAGTCCCGGGAGCTTCGTACCGATCGAATCGGACGGTCTCCATCCCGTAGGCCCGAGCCATGCGGTAGATCTCCTCGGACTCATAGAAGTTGGACTCCCCCGTCAGCTCCTCGGGAACTCTGAGCCAGGGAGCCCCGGCCAGCTTCACCATGTTGTCGAAGGCCATCTGACCGCTGAGCTCGTTCGCGAAGAGCTGCAGGGTTTCTTCAGGGAGGGGCGTTTTCAGGGGTTCGGAGCGCTGGGCCCCAACAGGAGAAGAAGACAGGAAGAAGCTGAAGCAGAGAATGCAACACCCGAGAAAAAAACCGGTGCGAAGAGGACGCATTGGATAACTCCCTGAAAGGCCGTGGTTCAGGCTACGATCAGGGAGCAATGTACGAGGAATCGACTCTGATGGCTTGGGGGCCGGAGCCTCCCCCTACTACCCACCGGTGGGTTTGTTCAACCCGTACATCCGGACGGACTGGATCTCCAATTCGTCAGTCCAGATACCTAATAGGTAATCGGACCCGATCTCTGTGATCTGACCTCCCACCGGCAGTTCCAAACCACCTAGCCATCGGCCGGAAGGGTCGAATACCTGAAAGTGGGTGAGCTCGTCCAGGACCGAGTAGTCCATCACCCAAAGATTCCCATCCAAGTCAATCTCAAACTGTTCATAGGCCGGCAACCGCTCGGGCCAAGGAATGCTCGCCCAGAGCTCCGCGGCTCGCTGGTTGGGCATCTCCTGGTACCCACGTTCGGTCTCCTCCACTACGTCCTGTGGGACTGCTCGTCGCGCGATGTTGGCCCTGACGATACGGTGAAGGGCGCCGTTCTGGCCGAATTCCAGGTACTCGTAGGAATCGGTGCCACCGTAAACCCAGGCGTGCCCGTGAGTGACCGCTTGGTAGTGGAGACCGTAGGGTCGGGAAAGACTCCGGACCCCATCTTCGGTATCGGCTCGAAACAACTCATTCCCAGAAAGGGTGGTGAGGGAGTCCTGGAAGGTGCCATCCGAGGCCATTCGCATGAAGGTCATCTCTTCTCGGCTCAGTCCCGGGGGAGTTTGGCGCCCGCGTGGACGAAGGCTTACCGAAGCCAAGATGGAGCCATCCTCGAAGATGCCATCCGGGAAGGGCGTTCGTCGCTCTGCTTCCGCCAGCTGGAATATGCGGCCGTAGGCTCCGTCCCGACTGAACACGGAGTACCGCAAGAGCCGGTAGTCGAAGATGGCAAGGGAATCAGGGCCGAATCGCTCTACAGGACCGATGCCCCGGAACTCCCCTGGACCCTCCCCATCCCCCCCCACCTGGTGGAGGAACTGACCCGCGGCGTCATAGTACCGAAGTTCCTGGGATCCGGCGTTGGTCACGAGGATTCTTCCATCCTCCAGCCGGATGGCGGAATTGGCCCGGTAGAAGATGTATTCGTCAGGCCCATCCAGCATGCCGATGGTGAGGAGGGGCTGGGATGACAAGGACCATCCCATCCCCTCTCCCCACGCAGGATCGGTATTCTCAACAATGATGATCCCGGCGCTGTCACGGACGGAGTACCCGGCGGGTTGGGTGGAAACGCTGACCTCGGACCCGCAGCCCGGGAGAAAGATGACAGCGAGGGGGAGAAACTGAATGCTCCGCCGAACGAGGCGCTCCACGATCCGGGTCATCTCTCGCCTTTTGTGCACTTCTGAAGGAAAACGGACCCCAATCTTAGGAGGCCTCCTCCACCAGCGCACGTAACTTTGCCTGGAGATCTTCAACCCGGGGTTGCAGGCCCGGATCAGCATCCGTCCAAAGACCCAGGAGCCAGCGATAGTATTCAGCGGCCCTGTCCGGCTGCCCGAGAACCTCATAGGACCGCCCCAGACCCAGTAGCACCCGATGCAATTTCACGTTGTCGGTTTGAGACCTGAAAAGAGCATCGATCTCCAGATACCCCTCGTAGGTGGCCACCGCCGAGTCGGGCATGGCTGCCGCCTCGAAGGCCTCTCCCATCTCGGGGAGCCCACAGAACTCGCAGTACGGGTTTAGCGCCCGAGCTTCGCGGTAGAGGCGGACCGCCTCTTCCGGGTCTCCATCAGCCAAGGCAATTGCCGCCTCCACCGATTGGAGGTCTGACCGGTGACCCTCCCTTGCCTGGATCTCAGACGGAACCTCAGCCCGGTATGCGCCCAAACGCTCCCGAGCTCGGTCGGTGCGGCCTGCTTGGGCGTAAAGGCTCGCGAACTCCAAGTGGGCCTGGGTTTCTGGCGGTTGGTCCTTCAGCTCCGAGGTGGAGAGAGCCTGGTCGAGGGTATGGACCGCTCCCGGTGGATCCTGGAGGAAGTGAAGCTGAAGGGTGGCCGTGCCAGTAGCCTCGAAAATCGGCTTGGGCATCTCGACGAACCGAGTCCCGGCTTCGTCCTGCAGATCATGAGCTCTGAGGACGCGGTCTACCCCCTCGTTAAGCTTCCCTCTCACCATGGCATAGCTGGCCAACTCGGCCTCCCCCCACATCTGCCATCGGGGATTCCCCTGCTGAGCCTCCATCAGGCCCTGGACCAGACCCTCCGCCGTCTCATACTCGAACCGGGCGCTGGCCAGTGCCGCGGAATACTGGGCCGCCTGCGGATGTGCGGGGTATTCGTCTCGGAAGATGGCCAGAATCGCGGCAGCCGAGTCTGCCTGTCCAATATCGAAGAGTGTGAAGACTGCGTTGGTATAGCTGACGGCAGCCGCCCGCCCCCGTTCGATCGCCCTGATATAGAGGGCGGCGGCTTTCTCAGGCTCGTTTTTCTCCCCATACAGCACTGCCAGGTTGTTCCCAGCGATTCCATCCGTGGGGTACAGGGCGAGAACCCCCTCATATGAGAGGATGGCAGAATCCAGATCTTCACTCACGTAGGTGTGGTAGGCCGCCTCGGCCAGGAGCTGCTCCCGATCGGTGAGCCGCTCTCTGCCCTCATAAGCCTTGGTGAAGGCCGCTCGCGCTTCTTCCTCACTCCGCTCGTCGTTGGAGAGGATGACTCCCAGCTTCCGATAGGCCATGGAAAATGTGGAATCGAGAGTAATGGCCTCCTTCACTAGAGCCTCAGCCGTAGAAATATCCCCCATGTCAACCGCCCACTCGGCCTGCACATACTTCCGGAGCGCTTCCAGAGACCCTGTGGTGACCTCCCCAAGGGGTGGGTCCGCCGCAATGCTTCGAAGAGACTCACCGATTCGCTCCCTTAACTGAGCTGATAGGCGATCTACTGCGTCGGGAACGGCGTCGATGGTCCGAGCCGTTTCCTTCAGGCTCACCAGCGTCTCACCCGAACTCGCGGCCAGCAAGCTCGCCGAGACCACCGCGCCCGGCCCAAGGGGGAGCACCTCCCCCACCACTACGGCCTTGATCCCCTCCCGCTGGGCCAACTCCATGGCCACGTCATAAGTCACCGGGTCATTCGGATCCCGTTGCATCCGGACCAGGCCCTGGGAGAGCTCGGCCCTCGCTAAGAGGCGTACTGATGTAGACTGGCTCAAGTCAATCCGGAAAAGAGCTGTGACCGTCTCCCCGAGAGTGCCATCGGTAGTCCGATCCTCGAATTCCGAAAGAATGACGCTCTCGTTCGATTCGAAGACGCCCTTTGCCACCAGGGAGCCCAACGGCCCGATGCCGGCCGATCGTAGCCCCGAGTAACCCGCCGTGCCGATGACAAGGAGCAAGGCCATGACAACCCCACCGGCCACGGCGTTTCGCCATGTGAAAACGCGGCGTAAAGCGTCCCGAACGGGACTCGAATCCAGGGATTCCCAGGAGGAGAGAGATGCATCGCCACCCTCGGCACTGTCGTAGAATGGGGACCCGACGGATCCCATCTTCCTCCACCCACCCTGGGTGAGCGTCGTGACCAAGAGGACCGGGAAACCCAGGAGCACCACGACAACGATTGTGGGGCCAAACCAGAGGGGAAGCCCGATGAGACCTTCCAGAGTCTCTGCAAGCTGGAGAATGACAAATGCGACCACCGCATAGCTTGCCATGACCTGCCAGACGGAGCGCCGGTGGATTCCCCCGATCAGGCTGCCGAGCCACATCGTGGTCCCCTCCTAAGGAAGAAGTAGAGGCGGTCAGGAATCTTTTTCTAACATAAAACATCGCCCCAAGTTCCCCTGAACGTCGGAGCGCCTGAGAAAACAGTAGGCGTCCGATCTTGGACTTCTGCCAAGGATTGAGTTTTCTGGGAGAACCGGAAGGACCGTCAACCGCCCGCGTAACATACCCTATTCGGAGAAGAGGGGAATATGTGTCGACAGGGTTGGCTTAGTCGGCTTGGTCCGCTGCCTGAAAAGTATCCGCCCCGGGGAGAATGTCGGCGAGCTTCATCGGATCGTGGATCAGGATGGGTAGGTGCTGAGGGCAGATCCAGAGACCCGAACCCTTATACCGGAAAGAGATAAGGGGGATCTCTTCCGAATCCCTCTTACAAACCAAACAGTTCGCATTGTCTTCCGTCATGATGACCTCTCGAGATCTACTTATGTGTCCGCAGCAAAGGATGTGAAGGGAGAAATATATCAAGAAGGGGAAAGAAAAGGGTGCAAGACCGGTGGGATCGCCTCCGGGTTTCACCTTACAGCTTGTTTCCCGGTTTCTTACTCGGCTTGAACAGGCAGATCATTCGCCGAGTTCAGGCCAGCCCTATCTTGAGATAGGGTTGATCTCCATCAAGATCCAGAAAACGGGGCCATTCCGATGAAGAAGCTCATTCCTCTGACCCTCTTGGCAGTGCTCAGCACGATTTCTTTCGCCCCGGTAGGCGCCGTGGAGGCGGAGCAGGAAGCTCCTTCCCAACAAGAAGAACCGCTCCGGACTTTCCTTGACTGCGATGAACGCGACTGCGACTTCGATTATTTCCGCAGGGAAGTTGACTTCGTCAGTTACGTACGGGATCGGACGGATGCAGAGCTCCACGTCCTCGTGACCTCCCAGCGTACTGGAGCCGGCGGCGAGGAATATACTCTCTTCTTCATTGGCCTGGGGGACCGGGAAGGGGCCCAAGACACCCTCCGCTACGTCTCCCTTCCGGACGAAACCGAGGACGTAACACGCTCGGGTTTGGTTCAGACCTTCAAGCTTGGTTTGGTTCGGTACCTTGCCCCAACCTCCGTCGGTCGCCGCCTCGACGTCACGTATCGGGGACCCGCGGCCGAGACTGCGGTGGGACCCATCGACGATCCCTGGGACCTTTGGGTCTTCCGGGTGAGCGTCGGTGGAGAACTCGATGCTAAGAGTCGTGAAAGTGAGAAGTCCATCGATGGTTCACTCTCCGCCGGTCGGATCACAGAAGATTTGAAGCTCGACTTCAGGGCCGAAGGAGACTGGAACCAAGAGAGTTTCGAGATCGAGGAAGAAGGCGAAAAATCCACCTATAACCGACGAAGCTTCGAGGGGACGGCTACAGGAGTTTGGAGTCTATCGCCTCACTGGTCTGCGGGCGGGACCGCCTCCGCCTCCGGCTCAACCCGGCAAAACCAGGATTTGACCCTCCGGGCCGGACCAGCAGTGGAATACAATATCTTCCCCTACTCCGAGTCCACCCAACGACAAATTACCTTCCTTTATAAGATGGAGGTGGTCTCCTTCAACTACGAGGAAGTGACCCTCTTCGACAAAACCGAAGAGACCCGGTTGACCCAAAGCCTGGGGATCGCGTCAGCTTTCCAGCGTCCGTGGGGTGAATTGGACCTCAGCCTGGAAGGGTACCACTTCCTGGATGATTTCGAGCAGCACAGGATCGAGTTCTTCACTCGGATGGAGATAAGGCTCTTCAGGGGACTCAGCCTCGACATCGAAGGAAGCGCGGCCCGGGTAAAGGATCAGATCTACGAGCCCAAGGAGGACATCCCCCTTGAGGATATTCTGCTAAGGCGGCGAGAGTTGGGCACCGATTACGAGTTATCGCTGGAGATTGGATTCAGCTACACCTTCGGTTCCGTATTCAACAACGTTGTGAATCCGCGGATGTCCACCGGGGGCCGGAGGAACCGCCACTGATTCACGGAGCCGGCTCGCGTCACGGGCGGGCGCATTGGAAAATCGAGGGTAGGGTTCGGTCCTCAGCGTAAACTCCTGACGACGTCCCCCCTGATCTCCAGGACCTCGGTCCGTCCGCCGTAATGGGCTGCCATGCCCACATCGATGCACCACACGCGACCGCCGCAGAAGGACGTGATCCCGGTTCGTTGGACCGTGTGACCCACGACCATTCGCTCAACTCCCAGGCGGTTCAAAACCAGGTCCAAGGTGTCACACGCAGCCACGTCGGGTTGGTCCGAGAAGAGCCTGTTCCAAACGGGGCTCCTGTCACCTCGGATCCACTCCGGCTGCGGGACCTCGTCCAGAAGCCAGGCCTGCACTTCAGCCTCCATCGAGTCGAGGTCGAGGTCGAGGTGCTCCGGAAGAATGCCCGCGTGAGAGAAGAGGGTACTTCCGACAACGACAGTCATGGTCTGTTGAGCCAGTTGACGGGCGACAACACCCCCGGGGCGGAAGGCCGCTACCCTGGCCCTCTGGGAAGGCTCCACCGAGGCAAGAACGGAATCCACCGGCCCGATCTCCCCCACTCCCTCAAAATCGGCGAATCCACCCTCCGTCACATATCTGAGGTCCACATAGGCATTCATCATTTCGTGGTTTCCGTTCAGAACGTGGACGGCTCCACCGGCTTGTTCCGCCTCCTCCCCAAGACGGAGGAATAGATCCATGATCGCCTGTTCGTCGTCGCCTCGATCCAGAATGTCCCCGGTCTGGACCACCACAAGGTCCCCACCGATCCAATGATCTTCCTCGTTGATGGCTCCTCCCAGACGGAGGGCAGCCCGGGCCGCATCCAGATCACCGTGAATGTCCGCGATAGCTACGATCCGGAACAGAATGGACAACGGGACAACGATGCGCGGTAGGGTGGAAAGGGGGATGACAGTCATGGATCGATTCCTCACCTATTGTCAGGAGCTGTGGTGATAAAAAGACGTTCGGACAAGGTAACCTTCTTCCTTCAGGCAGGCAGATGGTGGGGCTGACGCCCCTTCCTCCCCCTCTTCCGCATGCGTTCCCAGGGGGAAGAGGGTAGGTTGCCCATCGGCAA
>JBDHMC010000063.1:0-8666 GCA_039656355.1 Gemmatimonadota bacterium
ATGTCGCCATAGACTCGAACCGGCGGCTGGACCTGGACTCGGCCAAGTTCACCTAGAACACCCGGGCATCCTATCCCATTCCCCATATCCCCAACGCTACTCGTCAGGGAATGGGCGGCCAACCGAAAAACGTAGTCTTCCTGACGGCTGACGCATTTGGGGTCCTCCCTCCCGTCTCAAGGCTCAACCCTGCCCAGGCCATGTACCACTTCCTGTCGGGGTACACCGCGAAGGTGGCCGGGACGGAGAGGGGAGTGACGGAGCCCCAACCCAACTTCAGCGCCTGTTTTGGAGCCCCTTTCCTGCCACTGCCACCAACCGTCTACGCGAACCTCCTCGGGAAGAAGCTGGCCGAAGGCGGAGCCGACACCTGGTTAGTGAACACTGGTTGGAGCGGCGGACCTTTCGGGGTGGGGAGTCGGATGAAGCTGGCGTATACTCGGGCTATGGTCCGGGCTATCCTGGACGGGACCCTGGCGTCGGCACCGACGACGGAAGACCCGTTCTTTGGACTCCAGGTCCCGGACAGTTGCCCGGACGTCCCCTCAGAGATCCTGCAGCCCCGAAACACCTGGGCCGACAAGGGGGCCTACGACGCTCAGGCCCAGAAACTGGCAGGCATGTTCGCCGAGAACTTCAAGCAGTTCGAGGCTGAAGCCTCCGATGAGGTGAAGGGAGCCGGACCCAAGGTGGGCTGAATCCGGCCAGGCCATTCTCGGAGGCTATTTCTCCCAGAGGAATCTTCGGAAGAAGTCCTCCGTGGCGTCCCATGTCAAAAGCCACTTGTCGAAGACCAGGAAATCGTGGACTTCGTCGGGGAATACGATGAGCTCGAAGTAGACATCGTTCGCCCGAAGAGCTTGAACCAATCCCACCGTCTCCGAAAACGGAACGTTCCGGTCGTCGTCTCCCTGCACCAGGAGGACCGGAGAGGTCCAGGTCTCCACCTGCGAGACGGAGGATGAGGCGTACGCGACATTGTCCGGATCGAAGGTATCCCCATAGTGGTGGACTCCGGCTATGTCGACACCGGCGGAGAAGACATCCGAGTTCCGTGCCAGCCCCTGGGCCGTGAGAATCCCCCCGTACGATAGCCCCCAAAGTCCCACGCGTTGGGCGTCCACATCATCGCGCCCCTGGAGGTAGAGACCGGCAGCCAGGATGTCCTGGTACTCGCTGTTTCCTCCCCGCATTCTGTCGGGAGCGTTTCGGAACTCCCGGCCGTAACCGATTCCGCTCCGGTAATTCACGCTGAGGACTAGGTACCCTCGATTGGCGAAGTATTGGTTGATGCCGTAGGCCCAGTGGTAGAAGATCCGGTCGTGGTAACCCAGGAACATCTGCCGACGAGATCCCCCGTGAATGAAGATCAGAGCGGGCCGTTGTTCACCGGATTTCTGATCCGGCGGGAGGAAGAGCTGGTTGTAGAACTCGAAGCCGTCCGCGGCGGTGAGGGTCACGTTCTGCGGCACCACATGCTGGTCCATGGGGAATCGGTCCGGGAGGTCCGTGATAGCCCTGGCCTCACCTCCGTCGGAGTCCACCAACCCCACCGAGAGGGGGAGGGCAGGGCCCGACATCAACACGGCCACCTGCTCATCGGAGGCCAGAGAGGCGGGTTTGGTCTCGATCATCTCTCCCCGGGTGATTTGACGATTGCGTCTGCCGTTGGTGGTAACTGAGAAGAGGTCCCGGCGGTGGAGGTCCCCCATGTTTGCGGCGTAATAGAGGATCTCACCGTTTTTGGCCAAGCTCACGTACTCCACCATCCCATCTCCGGGTGTCAGCTCTTCGGGTGTACCCTCATGGCCGGACGCCTCAACCGACCAGTAGTGACGCCAGTTTCCGGGCTCCGACATGAAGACCAGGTGCTCATGCCCCCACATCAGGTCGCTAATGGCGCTGAAAGCGGTGGTATCGGGCGGGTTGTGCCAGATTTCCCGGCCCTGGCCGGTTGCCAGCTCTGCGACCCAGATGGAGTTCGAATATCCACCGGCGAAGCGGGACTCTTCGAGGCCAGCCGGGATTGAATCCCGAGGGACGTCGTCGGGTCGCTGGGCTCGGGCGCCGAAGGGCAGTCCGGGCTGCCTCTGGAAGGCGATATGCGTCCCATCGGGGGACCAGGTCGGTTGGGTGTCCCGATCCACACCAGGGGCCATGTACCGGACGGAGGGCCGCTCGGTGTCGTAGACGCCGATGAAGGAGTGGTCCCCTCTCCGGCTCACGAAGGCGATGTACCGGCCGTCGGGAGACCAGACCGGACTCCCGTTTTGTCCCCAGGCTCTAAAAAGGGGAGGAAGGCCATCGGACCGTTCCGGGAGGGCCGTTCCGGTGTTCACAGGGGCCTGGTGGATCTGGCCGTCTTTCACGAAGAGGACCCAACGGCCGTCAGGTGAGAGAGCCGGGTTGCTCCCCTCCGCCACCCTCCAGGATTCCCCACCTGCTGTGCTCACCGCCCAGATGGCCCTTTCAGCCCCCATCGGATCGTTGTTTGGGTTCGCCACCCACCCCTGGCTGTTGGGAGTGTGGCCTCTGACAAACACCAAGAGATCTCCGTCGTCAGAGATCCGGAGGGAGGTGAGGTCCTGACCGTGGTCCTCCATCCAGAAGGTGAGTTGGACCGGGATGAAGCTCGGGGCAGAGGCCGTGTACACGTTTCGCCTTCCCCGCTCCACGGAGATCCATGCGATCCGGTCAACGTACTTGGCCGATACCATCTCCGACGGGTAAGGGGGACTCAACATGTCCTCGAAGGTGAAATCCTGGGGGGCGGCCGGGGCGCTTGCGAGGAGGACGAAGAAGAGGGCGAGGGGAACGCCGGGCCAGGGTTGGTGGATGAATCTCATGAGGGCCTCCAGCCGCTGCAGTTGGTGCAATAGAGTCTTGCCTGGCCTGGATTCTAGCCTTCCACCTGGAAGGGGGCGAGCCGATTGTGCTGCCCGCCCCCGGTCGCTCCTAGGGCCGGTATCCACTCGTCGGCCGTTCTAGGTCTCGGATCACCGTATGGGAATGACCACCGAGAGTTGATGGGTGGTGACCCGGGCGTCCTGGAGGGTGAGGGGCCCAGTGGGGGCCACGATAAAATCAGAGGAGAAGGTGGGGGCGCCGCTGGCCTCGTCCATGCGAGCGTTGGACCACCGGGTCCCCGGTCGCCCCGTTCCTGTGGTCACCCGGGTCACCCAATGAAGATCGATCCCGTTCAGATCAAGACTCACGCCGAAGCTGGGTGTCCATTCCATCCAGCTCTCGTCCTGGTTTCGTTTGGTGACCTGGATCCGGTCGAACTGGTCCAGTTCGTAGGAGATCGACCGAACCTGGAGACCCCCCCGGAACGTGGCCTTTTTGTAATCCCAGGATGCTCCGGTCTTGATGTGGACGTTCGTAAAGAGGAAGTCGTTCTCAATAGTCTTCTCTCCCGCCCTGATGACAGTCCCCAGAACCGAGGTCGTGTCCGTGGCGGCATCGGCCCAGGTTTCGCTTCGAATCGGCTCGAGGTATAGATCCGCCGCGAAACGGGTTGGGCCCTGGGTCTTGGCGATTCCCAATCCCAAGGAGTACGCCGACGTGTTGCCGGGATCCCTGGGGATGTTCTGGATCTCGTAATTGGGAATCTTGGGATGGTCTTTCCGGTTGGCCGTGAGGGACCACCCCATGCTCCACCCATTGGGGTTCAAGGGTCTTCGATAGGCCAGGTGAGCACCCCAGGTGTCGGTGTGATCCAGGTTCTCTTCTATCCGGGTCTGCCACTGGGGTATCGGGAATGTGTCAGGAGGTACGGGCTCCCAGAACAGATTCAGATAGGTGACATCGTGCTTCATCCTTATGCGGTTCCTGAGGATGAGAAGCTCCAGGGATCGATCCCCGTCCCATTCTTTCAGAACTCCGAAGCGCAGGTCCGATATGTGACCCGACTGCTGAATCTCTTGGCTCTGGGCATAGAGGAGTTCCACACCATCCACCGCACCCAGATCTGCATAGGATGCGCTGACCCCAACCGAGAGACCCAGGTGTGGAATGCGGATTCCGACCGTCCCGAAAGCATACACGTTCCTTGCCGAGGCCTCCGAAAGATCTTGAGCCGGATCGGGCCATGGCCAAGCCCAACTGGACCAAGGGGGCGTATCAACAAACACGGGCCACGCCGCGTTCCGCTCGGCCCCCTTGAGCTCCTGAAGGGAGAGGGCACCCCCGCCGAACCAGTCGCCTGAAGTGAAGAGGGCGCCTACCGGCAGACTCCGGCCCGATCCGTTCCGATCAGAGATTCCGTAGAACGTGGGAGATCCGAAGAAGAGGCTTTCGGACAGGCGGCTTCCAGTTGCCGGATTCCCGAATGGATCTCCTAGAGTATCGGGTAGGGCCAGCCCGATTCCGCCCATGGCCAGGTTCTCCGATGGGAAAAGGAGGAACTGGTCCCCGGAGGCGACGGGTACGGTTTTGACCTGAATCAGTTGGGCAGTCGTTGAATCCGGAAAGGCCAGGCTGGAGGCGGCCATAAAGGCTGCCAGGGAGATCAAAGGCCTGAGGGTGCGTGCGGTGACCCTGTCCATGGGGTCCTCCAAGGTGCTGTTCTGAGGATGATGCGTATTTCTGAAGGAAGAACGATCGGAGGGGATAGGGTGTGACGGGGACCGGCTCCTAGAAGCGCCACTCCAGCCCCAGTAGGGGCAAGAGAGGGAGGTCGGCGAGGGGTTCCGGACCCCCACCCCCACTTCTCCAAGGGTCGAAGTGATAGAAGAGGGCATCGCGGCGGTTTAGGGCGTTGAGGACCCGCAGATAGGGACGAAGCTGCATGGTTCGTCCGGAAACAGTGGGGGACCAGTGCCCATAGAGTTCTACCTCCAGCCGAAGGAAGCCCTCATCGGGGCCCACCGTTAGCTCCGGTGCGGAGTTGAGGACCTGGTCCCCTGCTTGGTTGAAGGTCGTAGTCTCGTCGAGAGTAGCGGAGGGTGCATTTACTCGTTGGACCGGCACGGAAGTAAAGGGGAGCCCGTCCCCGTAACTGGCCTGGAGACGGAGCCCGGTCCGACTGGTCACTGAAGTCGTGAGGCCGGCGCTCAGAAGGTGTCTTCCGGAGAAGGGCGAGTTCCCTGAGGCGAGAATCCCATCGGAAGCCCAGAACCAGGTGAGGGTGTAACCTAGCCACCCCGACGCTCGTTTCCCCTCTCGGGCGACCCTCAGATCGACTCCGGAAGCATTCAGGGACCCGTCTCCGGCACCGGCCACCCCGGAGAACTCTTTGACGAACCCTTCCAAACCCAGTCTGAGGCCGGGGGTGAGGATCTGATCCAAGGAGACCACCAAGTGGTTGGCGGCTCCCACGGTGAGCTTAGGGGGGGCGGATAGGTTGGACCAAGAGCCTGGAGAGTCTGGTCCGAGGGTCTGTTCGATCTCCCCAGGAGAGACGTTGGAGTACTGATGATACCGGCCGGCTGCCAGCGTAAGAGCCGCGTCTTCGGTGAGCATCCAGGTGAAGGAGAGCCGGGGGGCAACCCTGAGATCGGATTCCCCCTTGAAGTGATCCACACGTCCCCCCCCTCGGATGGTCAGGGAGCGGGTCAGGGGCCGACTTACCTCCAAGTAGGCACCCTGGGTGGACCCGGCGAGATCCAGCCGGTTGAGTTCCCCCACTCGGGCCGAATCAAGAGACGTGGCGGAGTAGGCTGACATCACCCGATCCAAGTTGGCGCCGAACCTCAAGGCCCCGTCACCCCAGCTCCGGGAGAAATCAGCGGTGAGTCGGGTCCGGTCCGAGCGGCTTTGGGCAAACAGGGGGATCGTATCTCCCAGCGGGAGCTCGGCATCATACCGGCTGGCGGCCGCACCGAGCTCGACCGTTGTCGCCCCCAGGGATCCTCGGTACCCAGCGGAAAGAGCCTGGTTTCCCCAGCGCGCCTCATTTCCGTTGGGAGAGTCCCCAAGGACCCCTGCGTTGCCGAAGTCCGACCTGTTCTCCAAGGCCGCGGCGGCATCGGCCGGGAGGTTCAGGCGGACGGACTCCTGGTTCCAGAATCCCGTGAGATAGACTCTCTGGCTGCCCTCACCGGCCCACTCCAGCCGAGCAAGAAGGTCGCCGAATCCGTAGGGTGAAGAACCCTGGGTCAGAAGGGAGGTGCCAAGGTTATGGATGGTTCTTGCTCCCACCAGGAACCCCGTCGAAGGGCTGATGGGCCCTTCCAGGAAGAGGCGGCCAGTGAGGAGGTCCAACGCGGCGGTCCCATGGATTGCATCCGTCCGCGGGCTCTTTCCCTGGAGATCCAGAATGTAGGAGAGCCCTCCATCAAACCGGGCGGGGGCCCCACCAAGGAAGAGGGATGCCCCACCCAGTGCCTGAGGGTCGAAGCTCTCCACCAGACCGGCCATGTGAAATGGAGTGTAGACTGGCGCGCCATCCAGGAGGACCAACTTGAGATCTGCGGCCGACCCCCTCATGAGAAGGACATCCTGGGGATCAGAGGGGTCGTTCCCCGGGAGGCTTCTCACTACCTGAGCCAGGCCTCCCTCCACCATCCCCGGAGTCCCCTCGAGAGCCCGAAGAGCCACCTCTCCCAGCTGAGAGGGGGGAGGGCCTTCACCAGGACTGAGGGGCCTCACGCGATCAGCCCGCACCAGAAGGGGGGGAAGAGCCACTGGTTCCCAACTCAGGGAGAGGTCCAGGGTCACGACCCCCTGGGGAGGCACCTGCGCCGCCCCGGAGATAGGACGGTAGCCGACGTGAACCACATTAACTCTCCAGGGACCCGGTGGGAGGCCCGGCACGGAATACCGTCCTTCAGAGTCTGCGGTTACAGTGAGGCGCCGATAACCGGCCGACACGGAGACGATTGCGTTGGGCAGGGGGATAGGTTCGGAGCCCCGCTGGCCGAGGATGGTGCCCTGGATGGTCCCCGTGGGTTGAACGGGGTTTGCCCTGATCTGGCCCGCTCCACCCCCTGGGGGCGTGAGGAAGCTCAGGATAAGGACAAGAACAAAAGATCGACGGGCCATGTGTTGACTACACCCTAGGATGGGCCATCGTTCGTTGATCCGGGTGCCTCGAAGATGATTTCCGACGGGGTCCGTTGCTGGACCGGTCCCAGGATCTCCACTTCCCCCCCGGACTTCCTGAGAAGCACGGTCCCGTTCAACCCGACAACGACCTGCTCCAGATCTCTGGGGATCTCCACCCGGACGGCCCCGGGAGGTCCGAAGGCATCCAGCCGGCTACCTTCCCGAGTGAATCGGGTGCCTTCACCTGCGCGGATCCAGGCCTCCTCTCCGTCGACCCAGATGACTCGAAGCTCAGCGTCGGTGGCGAGATCGTGAATCCAGATCTCCACCCCCCCCATCAGTGCGGGGATGCCGGCGCCGATTTCGGCCATCAGGCCCTCGGGGGAGAGTGCCGTTTGGTCCTCACCGACCCCTAAAGGATTTTCTTGATCAGAGCTGCTTCGGACTGACTCCGTCAGCGCCTCCCATCCTTGAACCATCCACCGCCGAACTGGAGACCCTGGAAGAGCCGTCGCCGCAGCACCGGTAAGAAGAAGGGCGATGGAGGCGGCCTTGGGTAGGGATATGGAGAATCCGAACACGGGGGTGGACCGGGGGACTTTCTTCCCCAAGACGTGGCGCCTGGCTTTCTGCAGCCGGGGCTCCGTATCAACAACGAGGAGTGCCCGAGTCGTTTCCAGGGAGGCAGACTCCAGGGCTTCCGCCCCAGCTTCGCATTCCCCGCAACTCTCAAGATGGGCCCGAAGGGTTTCAGCCTCCGTGCCTTCCACCTCCCCGTCCAGGAGGGCTTGTACCAGACCTTTATCTGGATGTCCCATTCTCTGATTCCTCGGTCGACAGTTCTGCTGCAAAGCGTTGGAGGGCTCTGGCCAGGATCGTCCCCACCGAACGGTGCGACACATCAGCCACTTCGGCGATCTCGCGGTAGCTGAAGCCTTCCTGCCGCAAGAGGAGCATCTCCCGGTCCCGTTGGGAAAGGACCTCCAGAGCCTTTCGTACTCGCTGGATCTCCTCGGCCCTTGCCAGATCTCCCTCAGGCCCCGTTTCATCCTCCGGGGGAGGGAAGCCCGATAAGATCCTCCGCCGGGTTTCCCGGGTCCGAGCCCGGTCCCTAACCAGATTCGTGGCCACACTGAACAGCCATGACCGAAGACCCGCATCGGTTCCTTCGGCACCGCGATCCAGAAGCCGGAAGAAGGCCTCCTGGGCCAGATCCTCGGCTTGATCCGGATCTCCCGTCAACCGGTTGCAGTACCGGAAGAGGGAAGGATAGACCGTGTCAAAGAGAGCTTCGAAGTTCACCGGGCCTTTGGGCGTCAGAGTGAATCTGCCCCGGGCGCCCCTCCCCGTTCCGAGGCCTCGTGCAATCAGAACGATCGGGAGGGGGCGGGTGTGACATCAACGGGTGTGACATCAACGGGTGTGACATCAACGGGTGTGATATCAACGGGTGTGACATCAAACGGTATTCAGAGAAGAAAGCGGCCCCGGAAGCCGGGGCTTCCAGGGCCGTTTTCATGAAACGCCTGTCCTGACGGAGATGAGGACCCTTCGGCCTGACCTAATCTACCTTCAGGATGTCGTAGCAGACGCGCCAGGTCTTCATGTTCTCCGGGTCCGTGGACCCCTCGTCAACCGGCTCATAGTGGCCGATCCAGCGGTCCGCGCCTCCGGTGAAC
>JBDHMC010000064.1:0-8650 GCA_039656355.1 Gemmatimonadota bacterium
TCCGTGCAGGAATATGGGGGGGCGTCCGATGACGCCCCTCTCTTTTTCCCGTTGTTTCGGTCGGATTCGGTGAGGGAGGGGAGCCAATGAACAGCTGAGGAGGCGGCTTCGGAGGAAACATAGACCAACCGTGGACAAGAGATGTACAAGACTTAAACAGGAAGATACTTTGGACGAATGAAAGATCAGAAGCCAGACTTCCCTCGGCACCCAATCGGAATCGTTGCCCGTCGCACCGGGCTTACGCCAGCTGTTCTCAGGGCCTGGGAGAGGCGTTATGGAGTGGTACTGCCTTTGAGGACGGAGGGAGGGCAACGGCATTACTCCGATGACGATGTGTTAAGGCTCTCTCTCTTGCGTCGTGCCACTGAAGGAGGACGAAGGATCAGCCAGGTGGCTCTTTTTTCCATGGAACAGCTACAGCGGTTGGTGACGGAAGACGAGGCACAGCACCGGGGTTCGTGGGCTCCGGGGCCCCCTGTCGGTCTCTCCGCAGTCGGGGTCCTGGAAAGGGCTCAACGGGCGGTAGAGGAGATGAATTCGGGAGAGTTGGAGCGGATCCTCACTCGTGGGGCCATGGGCCTTCCACTAACGACGGTTCTCGAGAACGTCATCGTGCCTCTTCTCGGAGGGATGGGAACTGCTTGGGAGAAGGGGCGGATTGGGCCAGCCCATGAGCATCTGGCCTCCGTTTCGATTCGGAGATTCCTTGAGTGGGCGCTCGGGACAGTGGACGAGGGGAAGGGAGCTCCCGTCTTGTTGGCGGCCACTCCGGCGGGAGAGAGGCATGAACTGGGCGCTCTCCTGTCCGCTGTCTCAGGGGCCGCAGAGGGCTGGAAGGGCATATTCCTGGGCCCGGATCTGCCCGCAGAGGAGATTGTGTCTGCAGCCATCAAATTGGAGGTTCGTTTGGTCGCCCTGGCGTGTTTTGATCCTTCGACGCGTCAGGCTTTGCCCGGGGAGATCATGAAGATCCGGAGGGAGTTGCCGGCGGACATCTATCTTGTGTTAGGGGGACCGCTAGCGGTTTCGGAGGAAGAGGCGTTGATGGCAGAAGGCGTCGAGGTCCTTGGCACCTTGGAAGGTTTCCGGGCAAATCTCAGGGAGCTTGGTTTCCAGAGATAGGCTGGGGAAAAGGGTGGGGTGTTTCACGTGAAACACCGATGACTCAAGAGGCTCCTTAAGGGTCTGCCGCGGGAGTGTTTCACGTGAAACATCTCGAGGAGACCCATTGATTCCTTGAGTTCTTAGGACTCTCTTGCGATGAACTCGAAATGGATTACCACGAGTTCGTCCTCCCCATCCCCGTCGTAGTCGATATCCCTAAAACCTTCCACGATCAGAACTTCCCCCTGAAACATCCAGGTGCCCGTCAGGGTGGTCCCAGGAGGACTGGTCGGCGTCATTCTGATCTGGTCTCCGGAGATCTCGATGGTTCCGGCCTCAAATCCTTGAAGTACAATCAGGTCAAAAACAGCTGTGTATTGCCCCGTGGAGAGGATGGAGAGGGCGTAGGAGGCTCCCTCCTGAACGAGGTCAATCGTTTGAGAGGAGTTCTCTGGATCGGGGACGCTGAGGACCTGCGCGTCCCATACCCCAACAAAAGGGGCCAGCTCCTTCTTCAGGCCAGTTCCGGAATCAGAGCAGGAGGCGAAAAGCGAAAAGGCCAGCAATAAGGGGGAATGTCGGCATATGAAAAGCCCAAAACGGGAACCCATTTTGCCCTCGATGCCCAAGAAGGGCCGGTTGCGGAAAAAAGAGAAGGGGTACTTCCTGGGTGAATTTCGACACGGTTGCCGGGAGACGTCAAGAGAGTCCTGGGTTTCCCCCTTCTGGACCCCGAGGTATATTCCGCCCCTTCCTCTCGGTTTCGTGCATAATCAAACTCTGTGTGGACATGTCCCGCGTTATTGCCATCGCAAATCAGAAGGGCGGAGTCGGCAAAACCACTACCGCCATCAACCTAGGTGCTTCCCTGGCGGTGGCAGAGCGCCGGACGCTGATTATCGATATAGATCCTCAGGCTAACGCCTCCAGCGGGTTGGGCTTGGATCGCAAACCGGATACCCCGAACATTTATGATGTCCTGGTCGGGGCGAAGGCTTTGGAACAGTCGATCCATGTGGGTGTCCATTTCCCCCTTTTGGATCTTGTTCCCTCCACCAGGGACCTGGTGGGCGCCGAAATCGAGATGGTCACCATGCTTTCCAGAGAGACCGTGTTACGACGGGCTCTGGAAACGGTCCGGGACCAATACGAATTCGTTTTGATCGATTGTCCGCCGTCTCTGGGATTGTTGACTTTGAACACCCTCACGGCAGCCGATTCGGTTCTCATTCCCATTCAATGTGAGTTCTATGCCCTGGAGGGCCTCAGCCAACTGTTGAACACGGTACGCCTGGTTCAAAGGGCCCTTAATCCGGACCTGAAAATCGAGGGCGTTCTCCTGACCATGTACGATCAACGCCTGAACCTTTCCAACCAGGTAGCAGCGGATGCCCGGGAGTACTTTGGGTCCAAGGTCTTCCAGACGGCCATCCCACGGAATGTCCGGTTGGCGGAAGCACCCAGCTTTGGAGAACCCATCATTCACTACGACGTGTTGTCCAGGGGGGCCCAGAGTTACCTGGCCCTGGCAAAGGAGTTGCTCCACCGTGACGGGACCCAATCCAGTGCGGCGGAGACCGGGCAGGTAGAGGCGGAGGCAGTGGAATGAACCGCGGCAAGAAGGAACGTCTGGGGCGAGGGCTCGAGGCCCTTCTTGGGGATTTCATGGAGGAGCCGGGACACCCCGAGACAGCGGAGGTGAGAATGCTTCCGCTGAATCGGATCCGTCCCAACCCATTCCAGCCTCGGAAGGAGTTTGCTCCAGAAGAGCTGGCCAAACTTTCTAAGTCTATAAGAGACAACGGCTTACTCCAGCCTCTGTTGGTCCGCCCCGGCCCCGGAGACGAAGAGGGCTGGGAATTGGTGGCAGGGGAAAGGCGCCTTCGAGCGGTGGCTGAACTCGGGTGGTCGGAGGTTCCCGCCTGGGTGAAAGAGGTGGATGACCAGACCCTCCTTGTTTTGGCGTTGGTGGAGAACCTTCAACGGGAAGCCCTCGGCCCTTTGGAGGAGGCTGAGGGATACCGGGTCCTTTCGGAGTCCTTCGGCTTGACCCAGGGGGAAATTGCCGAGGCCGTGGGAAAGGACCGGTCCACGGTAGCAAACACCCTCCGCCTTCTACAGCTCCCGCCATCGGTCCGAAGGCTTCTGGTCAGCGGGGCCCTCTCTCCGGGACATGTTCGTCCACTGCTCTCTCTAGATGACCCTATCCGGGCCGGAGACATTGCCAAGAGTGCAGCTGAGGAGGGCTGGTCGGTCCGGAGGGTAGAAGAGGAAGTGAAGGCGAGGAGGAGGAAAGCAAAGGCAACCCCTCCAGGACGAGGGCCTCGAAACGATCCGATCCTCGATGCACTACAAGAAGAACTCCGAGAGGTCCTTGGCACCCGGGTGGTCCTGAGAAGGGCTAAAAAGGGAAAGGGAGTCATAGAGATCCCCTTTCTTGGGGCGGAAGATTTTGAGAGGATCTTCGCCCTTATTACTGGGCGGGAAGCGTCGGAAGTGGTGGAGTAGCAGGTATGAAACGCCGATCTGGAGGCTTGACCGTCGTCCTTGTCCCGGAAGAGGGTGGGGAAACCAGGTCGTTTCGGCTGTCTCGGCGAGGTGTGCGGGCAGCCGTCATCGGTGGAATCCTCGCGTTGGTGGTGGGTGGAATCATGGTCACCAGTTGGTGGTACCTTGCTATCCAAACCGGCCAAAGTTGGAAACTCCAGGTCGTGGTGGACTCCCTGGAACAGGAACGGGTCCAAATCCTCGCCCTCGCAGAGGATTTGACCCGGGTGGAGGAAGAATACGAGCGGCTCCGGGCTTTGTTCGGACCTACGGAAAACCCCGTCGCCCCTGATCTTTGGCTGCCGCCGTCTGGGCTCCCCGGGAGCAGATCCGTGGGCCCAGGGGTGGAATCGGACGACCGATTGCCAACCAGTTGGCCTCTGACTGAGGCTGGGTACATCACCCAAACTCTGGTCGTGGGGGTTGGGGCAGGCCATCCTGGGTTGGATATCGCCACTCCTACCGACTCCTACGTTCGTGCCGCTGGGGCGGGGCGGGTGCTTCGTGTCGGTGAAGATCCGATGTACGGGTTCTTTGTTGTCCTCGAGCACGGGGACGGATATCAAACCGTGTATGCTCACACATCCACCATACTGGTGGAAAGAGGGCAACTCGTTCGCCAGAAAGAAGTTATCGCCTTGTCGGGGTCCACGGGCCAGTCGACAGCGGCGCACCTACATTTCGAGATCCTATTGGATGGGGTTCCACTGGATCCACTTTCCATGGTGGAGCAGCCGAGCTGAGTTGAGGCCAGTCGGGGATATCTCCCGCCGGGGCCTCGCCAGTGAATGTGTTGAGAGGAGGAGTAAGGCCGATGTCGAAAGACCGAGGCATGAGACCGAGTCCCGCAGAGCAGGTCATCTCAATCATCGCACCGGGAATGACAGTTGTGGGTGATTGTGACGCGGACGGGGCCATCAGGGTGGAGGGCACGGTTAAGGGGAACATCAGAGCAGGGAAGGCCGTGGTGGTGGGGAAGGAGGGCTTCGTCGACGGAGACATCTTCACACAGGATGCAGTGATTGCAGGGAGAGTAAAAGGTGTCCTTCGGGCTGAATCCAGACTGGAGGTGCAAGCCTCCAGTCACATTGAGGGAGAAATCATTGCCTCCAGAATGCAGTTGGAGGAGGGGGCGATGTTGAATGGGACTGTGCAGATGGGAGAGGATGTGGAGTCCATCCCCAGGCCCTCGGATCAGCACTCCGGCCCAGGCGGACCTGAAAAACCCACAGAAGATTGAGGCCGTGACCTCGGGAGCTTCAAGCCCCCGCTGGGGGGGTGTTCCGATGGGTGGGGGCAAGGAAAACCAGACCCAATAGGGACTTTTCCACAGGTGTTGAAAGATCGCGGAATGCCCAAAACACAGGCGGAACAAGGGTTTATTGGTGTTTGACGGGGCCTGGCCAAATCCGAGGAGAGTTTTCCACAACTTTCCCTCTTCCGGCATATCCCCCTCGAAGAACCTCCCATTTCGCTCCTCGCAACTGTAGGATTCGGCGCGATGGCCAAATTAGAACACATCCTCCATTTCCTTGAAGAGTCATTCGATGCATCTGCCTTCCCGGATTACCCCCACGCCCTGAACGGCCTTCAGGTGGAGGGCCGAAGGGAAGTAGAGCATGTGGGAGCCGCCGTAGACGCCAGCGAGGCAACGATCACAGAGGCGGTGAGGCGGGGGGTCCATTTGTTAATGGTTCATCATGGCTTGTTTTGGGGGGGGTTGGGGCCCATCACAGGACCAAGGTTCCGAAAAGTGGCGGCCCTCATCAAAGCCGATGTGAGCCTCTACGGCCTCCACATGCCGTTGGATGCCCATCCGGAGTTGGGGAACAACGACATTCTGATGCGGAAACTCGGTTTGGCTCGCGAAGGCCAGTTTGGATCATTCATGGAGGTTAAAGTGGGCTGGTGGGGTTCCACCTCCATGCATCGTGGGGATCTTCTGAATCGCCTGAGGGAGGCTTTGGAGGATGAGGTCCGGCTCATTCCTGGGGGTCCGGAAGAAGTCAGCAGGGTAGGAGTCCTCACCGGAGGTGGGGCGTCGGCCTTGTCAGAGGCCGCCGCCTTAGGTCTGGACACGTTGATAACAGGGGAGGCACCCCATCACGCCTTTCATGAAGCGATGGAGATGGGCGTGAACCTTCTTTTAGGTGGGCACTATGCGACGGAGACCTTCGGAGTGAAGGCCGTGGCAGACAGGCTGGCCCAGAAGTTCGATCTTTCGTGGGAGTTTCTCCACTTCCCTACCGGGTTGTAGAAGGGTGGCAGTGCCGCCATCTTCTGCACAATCAACCTGGCACAAGGAGCCCCTCATGTTTCGTCGACAGCTTTTGACTTTCCTAGTCCTACTGGTTCCCTCGAGTGGTGCTGTCGCCCAGACGGTAGTACCCACTCCACGGTCCCACTTCGGCTTTGAAATGGGGGCGGATCGGAAGTTGGCGAACTGGGATCAATTGACCGCTTACTACGAGAGGGTCGCCGAGTCCAGCCCAAGGGTTCAGGTGGATACGTTAGGGTCCACCACCATGGGCCGTCCCTTCATCATGCTGACCATCACCAGTGAAGGAAACCAGGCAAGACTGGATGAACTGAAGGAGATCCAGTTGAAGCTGGCCGATCCAAGGCAGGTGCGGGGGCAGAATGAGTTGGATGGCCTCCTCGAGCAGGGGAAGACGGTGGTCCTCATCACCCACGGGATCCACGCAACGGAAGTCGGCGGACCTCAGATGGCTGCCCGACTCGTTCATCGGATGGCATCCTCGAACGATGAAGAGGTCCAGGAAATCCTCGAGAACGTCATCTTCCTGGATATTCCTTCTCTAAATCCTGACGGATTGCAGTGGATCGTGGATTGGTACAACCAGTGGGTGGGGACGGAATATGAGAGCGCTCCTTTGCCGTGGCTCTACCACCCCTACACGGGTCATGACAATAACCGGGATTGGTACGCTTTTACGCAGCTGGAAACTCAGCACACAGTGCTGGGTGCCCACAATGTCTGGCATCCTCAAATCGTTCACGACATCCATCAGATGGGTTCCAATGGAGCCCGGATTTTCTTCCCACCGTTCATCGATCCATACGAACAAAATATCGATCCGGGCCTGATCTCCGGTGTCAATCAGCTTGGTGCCTATATGGCAGCAGAGTTGGCGGCTGAAGGGAAGAGGGGTGTGGTCATCAACAACCGCTACGATGGTTTCACACCCGCCAGAGCTTACCAGCACTATCATGGGGGCGTCAGAATCCTAAGTGAGACGGCATCCGTCGGAATCGCGTCCCCCATCACAATAGAATGGGACGACCTGGTGGCTGGCCGGGGCTTGGATGCCACAACGGCCACCTGGAATTTCCCCTGGCCTTGGGAGGGAGGAGAGTGGGGTCTACCGGACATCGTGGATTACATGGAGGCTGGGGCCGTGGCTCTCCTGAACAATGCGGCCCGAAACCGCCGGTATTGGCTGGAGAACTTCTACCACATCAACCGACGAGCCGTAGAGGGGTGGGAGCGGTGGCCTGAGGCGTGGGTAATCCCGGCAAACCAGACCAACGAGGCAGGCTTGGCCTATGCCCTCCGCATCCTCACCACCGGGGATGTGGAGGTTCATCGTGCCGAATCGGCTTTCCAGGCGGATGGCGAGACCTTCCCGGCAGGGAGTTATGTCATTCCCATGAAGCAACCGTATGCCTCTTTCGCCCAAACCATGTTGGAGATCCAGCACTACCCGGATCTCAGGGAATACCCAGGGGGCCCACCTCTCCGTCCCTATGACGTGACGGCGCATACTCTGGGCCTGCTCATGGACTTCGATGCCGTCCCGGTGGAGGATCCTATCCGCGTGGCGCTCTCCGATCCCATCGGGATTCCGGATTGGAGATTCCGGCTCCCCAACGCTCTCACTGGCCAAGGTGCCCCCCGCGTCGGGATCTATCGATCCTGGCAGGAGCCCATGCCCGAGGGTTGGACTCGATGGGTCTTCGACCAACACGGGCTGGTATATGACACCGTTCGGGATGCCCGGATACGGGCTGGAGACCTGGCGCAGGATTACGACGTGATCCTCTTCCAAACGCAGAGTCCAGCATCGATAAGGGATGGATTTGACGAAGGGACTCTTCCGCCGGAGTACACGGGCGGCCTGGGGGATGCCGGTGTTCAGGCCCTTCAGGCCTTCGTTCGGAACGGCGGGCGCCTCGTCGCGGTAGAGGAAGCCACGGAATTCCTCATCGAGGTGTTCGACCTGGGAGTTTCCAATGCCGTGGAACGGTTGCCGGCCCAGGACTATTTCATACCGGGCTCCATCCTCAGTGTGGACCTGGATGTGGAACACCCTGTGAACCAGGGAAAGGGGGATTCCACCCCGGTCTGGTATTGGAGAAGCAGCAGGGCCTTCGACGTGGATGATCCTCTGTTGGAGATTGTTGCCCGCTTCTCCGAGGGGAACCCCCTTCTGTCCGGGTGGCTTTTGGGCCCGGAGCATGTGGCGGGGAAGGCGGCCATCGTAGAAGCCGAGATCGGCCAGGGCTCGGTGGTTCTATTCGGATTCCAACCCGACTATCGGGGCCAGACAGTCACTACCTGGCCCCTGTTGTTCAACGCCCTGGCAGGAACGGATTGAGAGGACGATTAATGAAGTGTCCATCGTGTGGTGCGGCAGCCTCGGGGAATTTCTGCGCTTCGTGCGGGAATCCGCTGAATGCGAAGAAATGTCCGTCTTGCGGGGCTGCGGTCCCTCCAGGGTCGCGGTTTTGTACCGGTTGTGGGAACACTCTCTCCGGGGGAGGGGGCGCCAAAAACCGAGGAGCCCAATCTTCAACTCCCGGTGGAAATACCAATCTGGCCTGGTGGGTCGCCGGGGCTCTGATGGTGGTGGTGTTAATTGCCCTTGGGTACCCCGTTTTGACCCGGGGCAACGGCCCGGCCGGGGGGGGCGCCGCTCCGCCGGGGATGGGCGGCGCCACGGGAGGCGTAGGGGCGGTGGATCTGACCACGATG
>JBDHMC010000065.1:0-8630 GCA_039656355.1 Gemmatimonadota bacterium
GGTTACGACAGAGAGAACCTGACGTGGGCTGGTGGGTTTCACCAGGTAGGCATCCACCCTTCGCCCGATGGCTTCGGTCATGGTCCTGTCCTCTTCGGACTTGGAAACCATGACCACCCGAGCGTGGGGATCTTCCCGGCTCAGGACCTCCAGGACTTCCAGCCCCGAGATCCCTGGCATCTGTTCGTCCAGAAGGACTAGGTCGTAGGGATCCTTACGTAGGAGGGCCAAACCATCGTCGCCGTTGTTGATGGCGTCCACATGGTACCCTCGCTGCTGGAGGAAAAGGAGATGAGGTCTCAGAAGATCGATCTCGTCATCCACCCACAGAATCCGCTTGGCTCTTCGGGTCATAGGATTGAAGCTAAAGGTGCCTGCACCGAGATGCTACACACCGACGCTTCACACCGACGCTTCACACCGACGCTTCACACCGACGCTTCACACCCGACAGGCGACACCAGTTCGCCGCCCCTCTCCCCTGATTCCCTCCCACCTGCTACCATCTCGGTAGCCTTGAACACGAGAATCCGACGACAAGGACACTTTTTTGACCACCACGATCCTCACGGCCATGGTCCTCGGGACCCTCGCCGGTTTGGCGCCGGGGCCCTACACCACCATGGTGGCAGGGACGGCCTTGGAGAGGGGATTTAAAGCCGGATTCATCCTGGCCCTCACCCCGCTGATCACCGATGTCGTCCCCATGCTCTTCTCGGCTCTCCTTTTGGACCGGCTCAGCGGCTTGGCTCTGACTCTCCTGGGGATCGTGGGGGGTGCCATCGTGATATTGGTCGGGATCCGCTTTCTACGAGGCCACCAGAAAGGGATCCATCCACCGACCACCGATGGCGAACAAGCCCCGGAGGGCAACGGTGGACGGCGGCAGAGCGCCCGAGCCGGCCATGTCATAGCCAGCACCCTCCTGAACCCCGCTCCCTGGCTCTTCTGGTTGGTCATTGCTTCCCCTCTTCTCCTCCGCAGTTGGAACCGGAGCCCAGGGGAGGGGGTGGTGTTCGTTTGCCTCATTTTCCTGACCAATATCGGCACAGCCAGTGCCCTGGCCTGGGCCGCCTCCCACGGCCGGAAATTCCTGAATCCGAACTGGCAGCGCCGAAGCCTCAAAGTCGTGGGAGTCGTCCTGATCCTCGCGGGATCCTTCTTGTGCTGGCAGGCCACCGTGGGGAACTTCCAGAGCCTCATCGATCAGCAGGAAATCATCCGATCAGTGGTGGAAGACGGAATCTCCACCAGGTAGGCGAATGCCCCCTCGCATTGTTTTGGTACTCAGACTTCTACGGCTAACCCTCTTCCCGCCGTGGCCCACCGGACCTCGAAGCGTGAAGAGGTTGGGCCTCCTCCTGCTTCTGATCCCGGTGTTCCTCCTTCTACAGGGGGTGCATTGGCTGGGCTTCCTGCTGGACGACCTCTTTTTCCGAGGGTACCGCAAAGTAGAAGTCCGGGAGCCCCTCTTTATCGTAGGCCTTCCGAGAAGCGGCACCTCCTTTCTCCACCGGGTCTTCGCAAGGGACGAGGAACGGTTCACCACCTTGCGTCTGTGGGAGCTGCTTTTGGCTCCATCGGTAACCGAGCGAAAGCTCTTTCTGGGGTTGGGAGCCCTTGACCGGGTTATTGGGAGACCCTTCGCCCGCCTGGCGAGTTGGGGTGGGAAGAGAGGTTTCCGGTGGCTCGAGGTCATCCATGAAGTCTCCCTGAACGATCCCGAAGAGGACTATTTCCTCCTCTTGCCGATTTTCGCCTGCTTTCTCCTGGTGATCCCCTTCCCCTATCACGAAGGCATCTGGAAACTGGCCCGGTTCGACGAACTCCCCACCACCGAGCGTGAGCCCGTCATAGCCTTCTACAAAGCCGCCGTTCGACGCCACCTCTTCGTTGCGGGCTCCGGGAGGCAGCTTCTGAGCAAGAACCCCTCCTTCACCCCTTTTCTTCGGTCCCTCATGGAGGCCTTCCCCGACGGAAGAGTCCTCTGCTGCGTCAGGGATCCCTTGGAAGTAGTGCCGTCCCTCCTCAGCTCCGTCCGGACGGGGGCCGAGCTCTTTGGGTATGACGTGGCAGAGCCCCGGATCCGGGACCGATTCGTGGGCATGTTGGAGTTCTTCGCGAGACACGCGCTCTCCACCCTGGAGGAAGCGCCCACGGACCGACACGCCTTCGTCCCCCTGAAGGAGATGAGAAAGGACGTGAAGGGATTTGTGCTCCAGGTCTATGAGCACTTCGGCTGGGAGGCGAGCCCGGTCTTCCGGGAGAAACTCACGGACGACGCGCATCGGGGGAAACAGTACAAGAGCCGACACTCCTATTCCCTGGAAGAGTTCGGACTGGAGGAGGAAGAAACCCGGAGCCGGTTCCCGGAACTGAATGCCCGGTTTGGATTCGGTGAAGATTCCTCCTCTCAGCTACCAAAGGGGGAGTCCGCGAAGTGACTGGACGAGCCCTCGTTTCAATCCACGACGTCATGCCGGCCACCCTCGGCAGGGTCCTGGGGATTCTGGCGTTCCTGGACGAAGCCGGAGTCCCCCCTCCTACGCTCTTGGTGGTGCCCGGAAAGGAATGGACCCCGGAGGGGCTGAGAGTTCTTCGGGGGCTCACCGAGAAGGGGCACCCTTTGGCCGGGCACGGGTGGTGCCACAAGAGTATTCCCAGTTCCCGATCCCTCTACCATCGCCTACATGGTCTCCTCATCTCCAGGAATGAGGCCGAACACCTTTCCAGGCCCCCCGAGGAACTCGCTGATCTGGTTCGAAGGTGTTTCGACTGGTTCCCCAGCGTCGGCCTGCCGGCCCCGGAGCTCTACGTTCCGCCGACATGGGCTTTGGGCGCCCTCCGTCGGAGCGACCTCAAGTCTCTGCCCTTCCGTTGGTACGAAATCCTTCGGGGTTTCATCGAAGGTGGGACGGGCCGGGTACGATGGTTACCCTTGGCGGGATTCGAGGCGGACACCAACTTCCGGAAGGTGAGCGTCCGGCTCTGGAACGGTTTTAACATAGGATTGGCAAAGCGGGTCAGAGGCCCTCTCCGGATCTCGATTCATCCAGACGACTTGGATCTATTCCTTCGGGCCGATCTGAAGAAGGTAGTCCAGAGGCCCTGGCGTTTCATCCGGGAATCAGATGTCCCCTGGCCATCTCCCCGACTGGGAAACTCATGAAGATCGCGTTCTTCACTGACGTCTTCCTCCCCTTCACCAGCGGGGTTTCGGTTTCGGTGGTGGATCTCACCAAATCCCTGGCCGATCGAGGCCATGAGATCCACATCATCACCCCGGTCTACAAGAAGCTGGTTTTCGAGTACCCGAACGTTCACGTGAAACGGGTACCCTCCATCTCGGCAGGGTGGATCTACCCGGGCTTTCGGTTCGCGAATCCCTTCAACCTCTTCGTCCACCGCTATATCCGGAAGAACGGAATCGACGTCATCCATTTCCACACACCCCTTCTGGTTGGACGCTTGGGCATCTCCATCTCCCGTCGTTATGACCTCCCCCTGGTCGGCACCTACCACACTTCCGTCGACGCCAAGGAATGCAGGAAGCATGTGAAGCTCGACTCCGACCTTTTCGATGGAGTCGCCAAGAGGTTCGTGGACTTCTTCTACAAGGGATGTGATCTCGTAAGCGTCCCCACCCAGACCTATGCGGACCGGATGGAAGCCCTGGGCTTGAACTACCCGACCCGGGTCATCTCCAACGGGATCGACCTGGGGAAATTCCCAGAAGGGGACGCAGAGGAAATCCGGGCCAGATATCCCGGGAAGATCGTGCTCTCCGTTGGACGTCTGGCTCAAGAGAAGAACCTCATGTTTCTCTTGAAGGCTTGGCCTCACCTTCAGGACGAGGCTCACCTGATTCTCATCGGAGGGGGAACCCATGAGGGGGGGCTCAAGGAGTACGCCAAGAGGGAAGGACTCAGGAACATTCACTTCCTCGGCATGATTCCCCATGAGGAGTTGATCCAAACGGGATACCACCGGGCCGCGGACGTCTTCGTCATGACCTCCATGGTGGAAGTACAGGGCCTTGCACTCATGGAAGCCCAGGCCAATGGCCTGGTCTCCGTGGGGATTAACGCCGGCGGCACCAAGAACCTCATCATCGACGGCAAGAATGGGTTCTTGGTCGAGCCGGGAGATCAGGACCGTTTTCTCGAGGTCATGCGCAGACTCCTGAAAGACGACGGCCTTCGAGCCCGCATGCGGGAGGCCGCGCTCGAGGAGATCCAGAAACACGACCTGACTTATGTGGCGGAGGAATGGGAGGGGATCTACGAGGAGTTGGTGGCCCGGAAGAGCGCGCGACTGGCTCACAGTTGAACCCCTGGGAGCTGGATCTGCGCTACAGGCCCACGGCCGCTACATAATGAAACCAGGACGCTACAGGCTCATCATTCCGTTTCGCCGGATTAAAAACCCACTCGGCTGCCTCCGCGATGAGGCGCCGGTTGTAACCCCGGTCCGAGGTCGGAGGGTTCAGGCGGGTAGAGTCGGCCACCACCTTCCCCGCGACATCGACAAACACCCACACTTCAACTTGCTTCCCTCGTAAACTCTTGCTGTATGGCGGGATGATCATCCCCCTAGGCGAAGGCGGGATCACCGTAAAATACCCTTCGGCTGCTGTGCCACCGTCCCCTCGTCCCTGCCCCCCTTCGATCCCCGGCGGCCCTTCGGCCATTCCCGGCGCATCACCAGTCACGGCCGCCAAGTCGATCTGCGGTTCGGGATCGAAATCCACCGGGTCGGTCATCTCCAAGGTGATGATGGGGACCCGTGGAGGAATAATCGGGCGTGACGGCGGAACCAGGAGGTTCACTGACTGCATCCCACCCCCCGCCGCCCGAAAATCTCCGGCTCTTGGACCAGCAGCCGAGAGGGGGGATGGCGGAAGCGGTACAACGCGCCAGACGGTGAAGACAAATACGTGGAACAGGAGGGACACAAAGAGAGCGATGCGGAGCACCCGATCCTGGGATTTCCGGCGCTGGCTAACCGTGGGTTGCTCATCCTGTGTCATGCTGAAATCCACCTGGAACCGAGTCCCCTCTCCCAGCCCCCCATCTCTGAGGCTCCCTATTCTCATTATACCGGAAAGAGGCCCTAGGAGTTTCGATTAATCCTCTCGCTTGCCAGAGCCAGGGACGCTGGACAACTTCCCCCTGGCAAGAGAACGGTGACGAAACCCCACCCCGCCACAGAGGATTGTCGACTCCATTGCTGTGGGCCAGAAGGTGACCATGGACTCCGAGACTCCCGAGGGGCCCCGCACTGCGTTGGAGCGGGTCTCCCGCATAGCGGTCTTCTACGAGCTGACCAAGCCCGGGATCGCCGGCTACGTCATGGTTACCGCTGGGGTCGGTTACCTGGTTGCAGCCGGTGGCCAGGCAGCCCTTCTCCCGGTAGTCTGGACCCTCTTGGGGACCGTGCTGGCCACAGGGGGCGCCCTGGCTCTGAACCAGTTCGTTGAATGGGAGTTGGACGCCCTGATGGAGCGCACCCGCTCCCGGCCCATTCCGTCGGGACGCCTGGGACCTAAGGAGGCCTTTTTCTTCGGCAATCTCCTGACGTTGGGGGGTATCGGACTCCTCTTCCTAACGGTGGGTTGGATGCCGGCGGCGTTGACGGCCCTCTCGGCCCTCAGCTACAACCTCCTCTACACACCCCTCAAGAAAGTCTCGTACGTTTCGACTCTGGCCGGGGCTTTCCCGGGGGCCATGCCGACCCTCATCGGTTGGAGCGCCGCCACCGGCTCCCTTAGCCTGGAAGCCGGGGCGGTGTTTGCCATCGCCTACCTATGGCAACTCCCCCATGTCCTCTCGCTGGGCTGGCTCCTCAGGAAGGACTACGCCCGAGCCGGATTCTACCTCATCCCCCCATCCGATCCTGCGGGACGGCGGATTGCTTGGCACATCACGGCATTTTCCGCCACCCTGGCCCTGGTCGGGTTGGGCCCCACCTGGCTGGGAATGACCGGAACCGTTTATCTCGTGGGAATGACCATCCTGGGGGTGGGCCTGATGGGCCTAGCCTTAGGCACACTCAAGGAGGACAGGCTCACTGCCACCGCCGCGAGAAGGGTCTTTCTCGGGTCCTTGGTCTATCATCCCCTCTTCCTTCTTCTGCTTCTGTTTGAGGTCCTTCGCTTCTGAGTTCGGACCGGAATCTGACCCATGACCGTCTCGACTCCTCACTCCTCGCCCTCCTTGAGGTCACCCTCATGTACCAAGTCCATCCCGGAAAACCTCGACTCCTCAGGGTTCTCCTTACCGCCTCGGTCCTGGCCCTTCTTCCTACTGCCGTCATGAGTCAGACCACAGAAAGGCCTCGGGCCCGGGGGATTGGGATGGAGATCGGTGTCTTCACTCCCGGTACTCACAACGCCATCACCGATGTGGCGGGGGTCCAGGTGGGCCAGGTCACCGTTTGGGAGGGTGAGGATGTCCGAACCGGGGTTACCGCGATTCTTCCCCACGGCGGCAACATCTTCCGGGAGAAGGTCCCTGCCGCGGTGGTGGTCGGAAACGGATTCGGAAAGCTCATTGGTGTGACACAAGTCCATGAACTGGGCGAGATGGAGACTCCCATTCTCCTCACGTGCACCCTCTGTGTCTGGCGAGCTGCCGACGCCATGGTGGAATGGCTACTCGAGCAGCCCGGCATGGAAGGGGTGCGCTCCATCAACCCGGTGGTGGGGGAGACCAATGACGGGGGATTGAACGACATCCGAAGCAGGCCGGTCCGGCCGGAGCATGTCCGGGAGGCTCTGGAAGGTGCCTCTCCCGGTCCGGTTGAGGAGGGCTCCGTGGGTGCAGGAACAGGGACTCAAGCTTTCGGGTGGAAAGGGGGAATCGGAACCAGCAGCCGGGTTTTACCGGAAGCCTTGGGCGGCTATTCGGTAGGAGTGTTGGTTCAGTCGAACTACGGCGGGATCCTCACCATGGACGGGGCCCCGGTCGGAAAGGAGTTGGGCAGGTACTCCTTCCAGCGTTACGTCGAGGGTGAAGGTACACGGGTCGGCGGTTTGGAAAGGGCTGGGGAGGCCGAGAGGCCTGAGGAAGACGGACGGGGAATTCCCGACGCGGATGGGGGCTCCATCATGATGGTGGTGGCCACCGACGCCCCCCTCAGCTCCCGAAACCTGGAGCGCCTCGCCCGTCGGGCCCTTATGGGTTTGGCCCGGACCGGTTCCTCGGGAGGCAATGGTTCGGGTGATTATGTCCTGGCATTCAGCACAGCACAGGAGGTCCGCCGCACCTCTTCCCGGGGACCCCGGGAGATCTTGGACCTTCCCAACGACGACATGGCCGGGCTCTTCCAAGCCGCCATCGAGACCACCGAGGAGGCCATCTACAACTCCCTCCTAATGGCCACCGACGTTACCGGCCGGAACGGGCGTACGGCCCGGGCCCTTCCCCTGGATGAGGTTTTGGAGGTCCTGAGGAGATTCGGCGTAATCGGGGGATGAGGGACTGCCGGGAGCCTGTTCGCTTCATGGGGCGCGACCTCAGACAGTCTCCTAACGCCAGGCGTCCCTCCACTGAACGTAATGTATGGTCGTCACCCCACCCGCTTTCAAGACGTCCAGCCCATCGGGCTTTCGATAAGGCTCCCTGTAATAGACGTGGGTGACGTTTGCCTGGATAAGGAGCTTCGCACACATGACACAGGGGCTGGCCGTCACAAACGCCACCTTGCCCCTCAAATGTCCGTCGGCTTTCACAACGGCATTCTGCTCGGAGTGAATGCACCCGCAGGCCCCTGGGGTTTCCGAATCACAGCGGTTCGGAAAGCCTCGCGCGTTCCCGTTGTAACCCAGGGAAACCACGTGCTCCAGTGCACCGTCAGTGATGACGGTTCCGACCTGCAGTCGGTAACAGGTGCTTCTCTTGGCCAACTCATCCGCCATCCTCATGTAGACTTCAAAGATGGGAATCCGCTCAACCTCATAGCTGGCCACCTCCGCGTCGGAGGCATCAGGCTCAATGTTCAGAGGATGAGTGTTCTCCTGGACACCGTCTTTGAAAAGGATGGGCATGCTCCGGGCTCCTGTACGCTAAGATCGCCCCGGGGTGGGGGCATCGGGAGTGTTGTCCGATAACAGTTTATAGCAAGATCGAAGGTAATGCGAAGCACTGGCACTGTTTCCAAAGGCAACAAAGCATCCTGAACATGACTCCCTCCTTTCGTGGATCCCGCCTGCCGGCAGCCCGGGGAACATCTGGGCACCCAAGGTGCTTTGGGGCACCGAAGGTGCTTCTGGCTCCCGGGCCGCCGGCTCAGGTGAGCAGCCCTAAGCGACGCCCAACGAGGCTTCGACGACCGGGAACATCAGCACGGCGAAAGCGCCGAAGTAGGCCAGAACGATTCCAAGGGCTCCCATCACCCACTTGGCCTGCTTCCCCAGTTGAGCCTGATCTTTCTTCTTCATGGTGTTCTCCTCCCTGTTTCGGCCCTCGAGCCGGGTATGGTCCGCTGGTGCCGGACCTTCTTAGACGACCGTCCCGAACATTTGGCTTATGACCAGGAGCGCCAGGACTAGGATCCCGATGATACCGGGAACGCCGATGGCCTCGACCAGTCCCCTGCGGGTCCTTTCGTGCAGTTGATTCATGGCTCCT
>JBDHMC010000066.1:0-11533 GCA_039656355.1 Gemmatimonadota bacterium
CTCTGAAGGCTTCCAGTAAAGCGCCCCTGTTCTCAGGCGGTCGTTTCCCCCTTTCAACGCCTTTCTCCTTGCCCCGTCTGAGATCCGTTACCGGCCAGAGGCGCGCCAAAACCCCGCTCCAAACCAAAGAGGATGGAGTGAGGCCCATCCCGTTCACCGTGGGTTCCCTGAGAGATACCGAGAAGAAGCCAGGTGCGCGCTCCAACGCGTACGAGTAGTCCGCCAGTGCCAGCAACGAAGGATCCTGAATACCCCGACCCATTCAGGTAACCCCAGTTCATCTTCGCAAATGAGGTGAGCTCGCCCGCTGGCGAATGGCGGAACTCAAGTCCCCCTCCAAAGAAGACGAAGCCATCGTCAGCCTTGCTCAGGGCGACCTCGGTTCCAGCGCGAAACATACCCTTCCATAGAATCTCTCGCGTTAGCCCGAAGGCCAGGATGAGGCCACCGTGTGGCGCATGATCAATTTCAGCGTGGCCTGCCTGCACCCGATAACTCCAGCGATCCACCGTCTGCCCCTCCAGACATGCTGAAAATCCTACGAGGAACAGGATTGCTGTCCCCAGGGCCCGCCATTGGCTCGATGTCGTCATGTACTTCCCGGAAAAAGAACAAGGACCAGGCGAAAAGGAATCCGGTGCCTCAATGCAAGAAATCTCGACAACCCGAAAGGTTGAGCCTTCAGCAAACGCTTCGTTAGGCGAGGCCGCAAACCCAGCGGTTGATTCGTCACCCACAATCATCTTTGGTCACCGGTGGGTGGGGCCCCCGCCCGCAAACCACCCAGGTATCGCAATCAGGAATAGAGGGTCCAGAACAAAATCCACCGGCGCCCCCGACACGAGCCAGATGCCATAGCCCGTTATGGCTCCTATGAGGAAACCCCTCGTTCTGCTCATCCTCCCGTTTTCGGCAACTACCGCCACCGCGAGACCGGTCAGTGCTCCCGTGACTAATCCCACCCCAGCTCCAGACGGGGCGTTCCAATCATTGATAAGCGACCCCAGGAAGGCACCCGATACGGCTCCAGCCAAGGCACCTGTGCCTACCCTTCGTGGAAAGGACCAACCCTGAGGGGACTCATCCTCTTGGTCCTCATCTTCAAAGCCAAGATTCGCGGTGTACACCCCCCCTTCCGGGACTCGAAATGGGGAGAACAGCCCGGGGCTCCGCCATTGTGCCACTGCCTCATGGGAGGGGATAGAGGTGAGAAGAACACAGAGAAGTGATGCAGGCAGGCCGAACCAGCTCTTGTCTCTGCTATTCATCCCCAGCGCTCCTGGAAAGAGTCATCTAGCTGTGACCGCCGCGAATGACCCGTGGGGCCACGAGCGACAGCGAGTGAGCGGCATGACCGCTGTCAGGCGTCGCTGGACCGCCAGCGGTTTTGTTCCCCTCTCGAGGAAAAGGGCATGCCTTCCAGCTAACCCCCTCCAAACGCCACGCCCGCCAGGCCTAGGCCTACCGCAATGCCTGCAAGGCCCCCAAAAAGAACTGCGCGCCTGTGCCGACGCCGGAGTTCCTCCCGGTACGCGAAGCGAAAGACATCTTGGTAACCTGGGCCCTCACCTTCGATCCCGGCTGAAAGGGAGGTGGGCACTCGGTTGCTCTGGAGTCGAGCAACCACTGACGTCCCGCCAATCACGGCAACGCCACCCAAGACGAGGCCCTGGCAATCACCTTGATCCAGACAAAGGCTCCAGAACCCTGCGGGCACTCCCCCAAGAAAACTGCCCAGAGAGTATCCCAGAGTGAACCTTGATTCTGCCGCCCTCTTCCCTGCTTCGGCCCCAGCTTTGGAAACAGAATCGATTTGAGTCGCTCGGGTCCGAACTTCCTGCATTCCCCCTGCAGGAACAGTAAAGACCATCAGGACGAAGAATCCTAGGACACCTTGGGTTCTTGTCAGCATTGTCTTCACCTAGGGCTTTTGGAGACGCCTAACGTCTCGCGGGCTGCCGGACCGGCCGAAGGCCGGGACCCGAAGCCGACTTTCTGTTCAACCGCGGTTAGGCTCCGAAAGGTCCCCGGCGCAGGGCCGCGAACGAGTTCATTTCATCAACCCAACTCTGAGCCGTTTCGATCCGAGTCCTGCCGATCTGACCAGGGCGTTGAGGTTGAGGTTCGGTATCTTGATCACCAACCACGACGGTAATCGGTAGTTGGGCCGCAGCGATCCATCCATCAGGATCCGGTCTGATATTGATGTTGGTTTCCGTACCCGTATCGGCCCATTCGATGCGGCGCCGGATAGGCCCCATTCCATAGTGCCATTCAACGGCTGAATTTGGGTACGCGTACCTTCCGGCGGCACTGATCACTGCGGCTTTGATTCGATCCGGATGACGCACCACGTACCGGTTTGCGAACTGCCCTCCTGCGGAATGGCCGTACAGATAAAAACGTCCATCGAAGGGCGACAGAATATCATCAAAACTGTCCACGATTAGATGGACGAACTCATCCGCGTCAACCTCCCGTCCGTACAGGCCGCGATACCCGCCATAGCCACCCTCCTTGCTCGCAAAATTGCGTTGGTCAAAGGCAGGGGCGACCAAGACTGCACCCTTCTCCTCTGCAAGACGGACCCAACGACGGATATGAACTGAGGCGGAATTGAGGGCACTCTTATTTCCTCCAGGCGTGCCATGGACGATTACGATAAGGTCCGATGTGGGAGTTACGGAGTTTGGGATGTACTGGAAATAAACACCAAACCGGCTGTCTATTCGGACAATTTCTCCAGCCTGGAGGAGATTGGGGCATGGCATCGCCGGTAGGTCTGAAACAGAAACCCCACCCACCCTCATGTTCATCTCAGGTGAAGCGGCTTGGCAACTCGCAACCATCACAAGAAAAGCAAAGGCGGCAAGTCCCTTCATAAAGCCTCCTGGTTTGTGAATAGACCCCACTTATCTAACCCTGCTAACTATTCTCTGCAACAAAGACGCAGGTTGGAGGATGCAGCATCGGCAAAGAGGAGTTCCGTTAGATTACGGTCATGGAATTGACACCTGATGAGCGACCCATCGTCCGTCGTGCTGTGGCGGCGTACGAGGCGAAGAAGTGGTACAAGGAACTGGAACCTTCTCCCGTTCGCTGGACTGAACTGGCCGCGTTCGTGATTGAGACGGCAGAAGGACCCACCCGAAGGGATCGTTAACCTCCGGCAGCAGGATCGCAGAACCGTAGGGTTTGCGATGACGGGGGTCGCAAGGTGCAAGATGGCCTTGGTTCTCGGAGTTCTCGCCGTCCTTGCACCCACCTTACCCACACGGCATTCTGTTCTTGGTGGCTGACTGGGCTGGACCGGACAGTCTACTCTCACTGGAGCCATCTACGTGGCATCCAAGCTCTCGTTATTCCTGAATCTCCCTAGAGAAAGGGGGTCAAGTGCAGAGCCTTACCAAAGGACGTCCTGGGCTGAGGGGTAGTGTGGTTCTCGGGATGGCGCTGGGGCTAGCGTGCTGTGACGGGAGCCCCACTCAACCGAACGCGGTGGCGAGCGTGGAGGTGAGCCCGCCGGGCGAGACGGTAATAGAGGTGGGCCACACCGTACAGCTAACTGCGACCATAAAGGATGCTGCCGGGAACGTTCTGACCGAACGAACCATCACCTGGTCATCAGACGACGACTTGATAGCTGCAGTGAGCGGGACGGGTCTCGTCACAGGCGAGGGCGTGGGCAACGCGACGATCACGGCAACGAGCGAGGGGAGGTCTGGGACTGCGTCGGTGATGGTCGTTATAACTCAGGGATTCCTCCTTGGTGGCTGACTGGGCTGGAATGGGCAGTCTTCCGGGAGCTTCGTTTCCGAAAAGGACGGAGAGATGATTGGTCTGAAGAAGAATCTTACTTCTCAGGGCATCACCCCCTACCAATTTGCCTTCCAGTTCGTTGTCGTGATACTCGGGGTTTATCTAGCAATCGTCTTTGAAGGCAAGGCAGAAGATCGTGCCAGGGCAAACGATGCCAATGCGATGCTGGTGAGAGTTCTGAGTGAATTGACTTTGGATGAAGGAGAAATGGAAACCTTGGGTATGTCTCCGATGCAGATCTTACTTTGCTCTTGGTGGATTTCTATGAGCATCACTACGTCCGTTTGACCAACTTCGGGGAAGTGCTGGATGATTCGACGGTTGAGTGGTTTCCTGTCCATCACATCGATGCGACGTATAACGCCTCGCCGGCTAGCGGCACAGCCAGCAGGCTGTGCCCCCGAGCCGTCCTCCTGGCCGACTTCCCCGCCTCCCAAGGGGGTCCCCGGCGAAGGGCCGCGAGCGACCGCGAGCATGCGTTAGGCCCGCTGATATATGCCATCGGCCCCACGAACCTGCCCCCGGTCGTTCTTGCCTGACCTTCGGCCCCGCTATTCATCCAGGAGGGCAAGCTCTGGCATCCCTTCTTCCCCTGGGAAGGAAGAGGCTGCTCTCGGCCCTTTTGATCCACCCAAGTTTTCCAGCGTCCGTGGCGACGCGGTGCCAGGCTTCGCTTTCTTCCTCTTGGAGAACTTCGCCCCGTATCTCCCAACCACCTCCCGACTCCCACGGCCAGAAGATTTCCACCGCCACCATCTGGCCGAGGTACCAAACGTTGAAATAGCCCTCGCCACGATGACCCAGGACAAAAAGAGTGTCACCGGCCACGAAGTTCACTTCCCGCTCAGGCCACCACGGCTTTCTCGTGTCCTCGAGGACCCGAACTACTCCAGGCACCTGGACCACCAAAGCCCCGGTCTCAACGGCAAAGGTTTGATCCCGAGCGAGCCAGGCCACGGGCGCTGTCGAGGCCCCCGGATCCTCGAGAACCGGGAGGCTATCGCAGGCCCGCCACAGGCCGGCAGGACAGGCCTCACTCGTTGGGCAACCCACAGGCAAAACCATTGGAAAGACGAGGGCGGCAGGTTTCATCATTTCGACCCCGGTCTGGGCTTCCAAGCCCGGGCCGTTAGCACCGAGAACAAGCATGCAAATGCCGAGTGACCAACCCCTTCTCATCTCCGCTCGGTGTAGCATCCTGCAGCGTACCCGTCCTTCCCTGGGTTCAGGGTTCCCTCCCTCACACTCTCCCGTCGCGACTGAGGTGGCCCTCGATGGCATATAACGTCCCGCACGCAAACGGCAGGGCCGCAGGCCCAGACCCGAAGGGCGCGAGCCGAAGGCGAGCCGCGGTTGGCGTGTTGTTATCGGACATCGCCGCACTCCCCAAGACCGTATGCGAAAGGCCAAGCCGGGCATGCCCCGGTCCCTGCGGACATCCGTCGGTGAACTATCGCCGGATCCCATATCGCCTCAGATATGGGACATCAAACTCATCCAACCGGAGCGTCACCAAGGTCTCTCCGTCCGAAGCGATCACGGCCTCGTCCGATGGCAGGTCTACTCTCCCAACCATCTCGCCCAACCTATCGACTACGCTCCAAGCCACAGAGTCTCCAGGCACGGCTTCTCTCCTCAGCCAGATCGAGCCGTCTTGGTTCGAAACGAGTTCAGTAACTGGAGGCAGGGCCAAGAAAGAGCATTCAATCTGATCCCATGCGCTCCTCAACTGGCCGGCAGTCGGCACGGGTTGATCTCGCTCCAATCGCCGCGAGCGAACCTGCCCAATCGCCTCTTCTACCGTCGTCTCGGACAGAGGAACCGGATCGTACTCGATGGATCGAGACACCGTCGTATCACCCCTAGGATCGACAATCAGAATCTCGAAGTCCGACGGCTGGATTTCGGAGGCGACGGGGCGATGAACGATCACCACACCGCTGCCGTCGAGCATCAATTCGCCGAGAGGAAAGTCATCGAAGGGACAGCTGATCCGCTGCGTCATGCCCTCAACCGTTACAGTGGTTGAGCGGTATTCAGCGTCCACCTGGGCGGCCGTGTCTGCTCCCTCAGCGTTCTGGGCGATTCTGAGGAACAGCCTCCGATGGGTCGAGGTCCGTGGCCCGGCCTCACCCGCGATCATTCCCACGACCATGCCGGGCTCAAGGAGAGCTGATCCATCGGAGAGAAGGACCTGTGGGGCAGTCTCCATGTATCCGACTCGGCCATCTCGAATCCGGGGACTGGTCCACCGAACGGAATTGAGGAACTCACCGGCCAGGGTAAAGAAGCTCAAACGTCCAAGGCCATTATCCCCGACATGGAGGGTATCGGATTGCAGCCCCATTTTCCCGACCCTTCCGAATTCACCCGGCCCTTCTCCACTCCGGCCAATCTCACGAGTGAGCTGACCGGCGGCATCATAGACAAGGACCCGGCGATCCAAGGGCTGTGAAACGATGAGTTCACCATCCGGACCGATGAGAACCTGAACGACTCGGGTAAGGGACTGATCGGGGTCGTCCAGGCTACCGATCTGGCTCTCGGGTTCAAGCTGCCATTGCGGCACTCCCTGATCTTCGGGCCGCTCCGACTCAGGCGGTTGGTCGGTGCAGGCCAAGACCGCTGGACCAAGAAAGAGCGCAAGAAGTGCACTGTGGCGCATGGATGCTCCTTTCAAACCGGGAACCCTCCATCAGCCAGGGATAGAGCGACTTCGTGCAGGTCGGTCTTCCCAAAGGCGATGTCCTATAACGCCTCGCCGGCTGCCGGAACGGCCGATAGGCCGTTACCCGGAGCCGCCTCTTTTTCAACCGCCCTTCAACCCAGAAAGATCCCCGGCGAAGGGCCGCGAACGAAGTGAGCGTGCGGCAAGCCCGCTGTTAACGGACATGCTGCTCCCGGATCAGCCGCATCCTGTGGAGGCAAGCTCCTCCGAAGCCTCAGTCCACCTCCTCACTCACAAGAGCTCGGGCACCTGCGCCCAACTCAGGGCCTGACCCCCTGCCCGCATTCAACGCCGCGGTTTGCGCAATCTTGACTGTGCCAAACGCCGTCGCTCCCCCTAGGGTAGCCGCGAGAGCAACCCCCGCGGCCATCGCTTCAGGAAAGGGGAGCCCCAAGAACAGAGCGATTCCTGGAATAAACTCGAAGGTGGGAACGAGGAGCCCTCCGAGGACTGCGCCGAGCAGTGCGAATTTCCCGGGCCTTAGGTCGCCAAAGCCTTTGTTCCGATAGGCGATCCCGAGGTAGGTGGAGAAGGATCCTCAGGCAACAAACCCCATAGCGAAAAAGGTCCTGGCAATCGCGGGAGCGATTGAGGGGACCAGGTAACCCCACCCCCTCAGGTAAAGCAATCCGATCACTGGAACGGTCGCCACCGACCAAACAACCCCCCAAACCACGGCGTTGCCCAACCAACCTCGGATCTTCTTCAGTATCCCCTTCATGAGATTGTCTCCCTCGTGATGATTTGGCCGTCCCCGTTATCGACCCACTGATGCCGAAGGCATATCAGTTAACGCCTCGCGGGCTGCCGGAAGTGCCGCCAGGCGCTTCACCCGCAGGGGCCACGAGCGAAGCGAGTGCGCGGCATGCCCGCTTTTAAGCGCTACGTCTTCACCTGCCTCCGTTGTTGTTGATTGCCTCGCCAGGGCGTCTTGAGGGGCTGAAGAGCTCTCCCCAGGGAAAGAGCACCGTACCTGGGTGGCGCCCTATGATTTCCTTTGGAACTGAGGTTTCGCCAGTCGCAAGGAGAAACGTGAGCGTTGCCACGCCCGTCCTCGGGATTCCGTCCCGCGTTGAGGGCCGGAACTGTAGGCCGCCCACGGTTTCGTTCAGGCCAGGTTCGAGGCCCGTGCCCAAACCGGAGGTTCTCGCATGCGTAACCGACCCGGAGGTATCGACACAGAACCACACGTCGACGCTGACCACCCCCTCGAGCGGGCGGACCTCTCCGGTTTCATCCCGGAAAAAAAGGGTGGGGAGGGAGCGGTTAGCAGGGTTGAGTAGCTCCGATAGTCGATCCCCAAGTTGATCCAGGGCCTCCGGGTTTTCAAGCGCAGGCCTTTCGGTAGGCAGAGTGGGGTCTTCGCCGCACCAGAGACCCTGGCGATCAAGGCTCTGCCCGGCCACCGGCGTTCCCGGACCGACAGCAAGCAGGGCTACGACACATAATCCAATCATCGACCTGGGCATGCTTTGCCTTCCGTCCTTTGAGTGGTGCTTAACGCCTCGCGGGCTGCCGGACGGGCCGTCAGGACCGTACCCGGAGCCGACCTCCTTTTCAACCGCGGCTACGCTCCGAAAGGTCCCCGGCGAAGGGCCGCGAACGAAGTGAGCGTGCGGCAT
Organism: Gemmatimonadota bacterium; assembly: GCA_039656355.1. Lineage (GTDB taxonomy): Bacteria > Gemmatimonadota > Gemmatimonadetes > Longimicrobiales > Gaopeijiaceae > JABDNZ01. Next base: position 8,170 of record JBDHMC010000066.1, read on the forward strand.
GACCGCTGTTAGCCGGAATCGGGATTCTCGACACCCCCTCTTCGACCAGGACAACGTTCTTCACGAATTCTCACCGGATCAGGCCAAATCCACACCGCTGTCGTACGGGTATCGTCCACGAATTGGCCAGAGTCGAGTGCGAAAGACATTCTCTCTGACTCCACGATGGCAGACGGACCCTCTTCAAGGCTGAGGCGGATGGCGTAAGCCTCTCGGAGTTCGGCGATGGTGGATCCGACGCCGAGGCCCTCCGGGGTTCGGAAACGCGGATCCCGAACCGAAATCCCCCAAACCGAGAATTGGGCGCATGGGAATTCCCGGATCCGAACAACGATCGCCGGGAATACTGTCGCACCGGGCAGATCGATGGCGAGGGCCGGCGAGAACATGCCCTCCAAGAATTCGTCCACCAGTCGAACTTGATCGCGTCCAACGATGGAGTAGATCTCGTCGACCGTGGCACCTAATTCGATCGAACCTGCCCGATTTCCTCGCAACAAGAGGTCCTCGCCCTGAGCAAGAACCGCACAGGGAAAGCCCGAGAGGCAGATCAAGGTCAGAGTGGCGGTCAAGAGGCTTTGTGCCTGTCGAGTCAGAAGATTCTGTTTCAAATCGGACCCTCCCTCTTATCGACTCTGATTCCCCGCCCTGGAGTTGATTCCGGCTAACGCCTCGCGGGCTAGCGGCACAGCCGACAGGCCGTGACCCTGAGCCGTCCGTATTCAACTTCCCTACCTCCCCAAAAGGTCCTCGGCGAAGGGCCGGACGCCGTCAGGCGACCGGCGTTATGCCCGCTGTTATGCGGAGTCCGTGCCCGGCGAGTACAATGAGCCGGAAACTAGCCAGGAAACCAGCCTATGAGCTTCATCAGCCCAAACAAGGCGCGGTCCCCCTTCCAGAGGCCAGCTAGCGCTCCGAGAATAGTCGGAAGCCAGATGAGCCAGTGATCGGTTCCCGAGAAGAGGAGTAAGAATGTGATAATCCCCCCGAGCACGGCTCCGAAGACGCCGCCAAGAACTGCCTCCAACCGTGTACGTCTGGTCAACGCCAACAACCTCCCGGTCTAGGATCGAGTCGCTTTTCGGCAAGGCCAGAATTCTGAGCGTCCGATCGGAAATCCGCTGGATCTCAGGGCGCCGCCACAGATCAGTTCTTCGAGTCGTACTCCTGACCTTCGTCGTCATAGTCAGCGAGCGCTCGCTCTAGACGTTTTCGCCTGCCGCTGCGCCGGATGTCCCGTACTAGGAACACCGTGGCGCCAGCGGCGGATACAATTCCGAGGAACTGGAGAAAAGGAGCTCCTCGCATCCGTCCCAAGGAAAGGAGGACGCCCACTGCTCCAAAGCAGCGTGAAGACCAGGCGTTGTGAATCACCGGCCAACTCAAGGCCATCCAGCTCCCTCTGGACCGTGACCAACCACTCAACGTCGTTATGCCTCTGGGGCAGATCCCCTCTCAACTTTCCTCCCCATTCGTCGAAAGTAAGGGCTCCGCATAACGTCTCGCGGGCTACCGGCATTCGCTGCGGGCGCGGCGCTTGCCTCTGCAAGCGGCGTGACCGCGGCGGATGACCCGAAGGGCGCGAGCCGAAGGCGAGTCGCGGTAGGCGCGCTGTTATACGTCGTCGCCCCTAGCCAGTTCCGGGCGTTGTTCTCTCGCCCCGGGCAATCGGCCGCGCCATCCAAACACGAGGATTGCCCCTAGGCCGAGGGTCCACAGAAACGTGATACCGCCTTGGGCCAACTCTTCACCCTCACTGCACAGGCCTTGAAAGGCGCACGCGTCTGAGAGGATCGGGATAGTAGCCAAACTCATCGCGACGAAACTAGCCATCCCCCAAGCCAGGATCGCCACCACTCGCCTGAGCTTTGACACATCGACTTCCCCCGGAGGTACGGTCAGTTCGACTACGAAATGAGTGGCTCTCGCCTTGGCGGTGTGGTTGATCTGAACCGACGACCTGGTCGCCAGATCGTGCAGGGCCTGATGTCTCCGTGTGAGGCCCATGAAGAAGAAGGAGAGGACGCCGAGGAGGCCCTTGAGCCACATTCGAGCAAGGGCTTGAAGAAACCCCAGTTTGCCTCCCCCACTCTCTTTGGCCACCCGGAGGTTTAGCGCGTGATGTCCTAAGGTCCCTCCAGTAATGGACACTAGAAGCGGTTCGTAGAGGAGGACGCCCGCCACGAGTAAGCCAATAAAAAAGATCCGGACTGCTTGTATGGGAACCAGCTCTATTCCCAATGCGAAGACCGTGGCTCCTCCGAAAAAGAGCGCAGCGTCAACACAGAGAGCCAACAACCGACGAGGAAAGGTCGCGTACAGAATCGCAGCGGTTTCATCCTCAACCATATCCGGCCTCCTGTCCATCACATCGATGCGACGTATAACGTCTGCGGGCTGCCGGACCGGCCGAAGGCCGGGACCCGAAGCCGTCTTCCTATTCAACTGCGGCTACGCTCCGAAAGGTCCCCGGCGAAGGGCCGCGAACGCAGTGAGCATGCGGCATGCCGGCTGTTACAGGGCAAGTGGACTCCCGTCACCACGCCGGATATACCTCAATCGCACCCCCTCGCGGGAAGCAGTGAAATCAGTCGTCCGCGACCTCCTCCCGGAGAAGCTGCTGTCGGGAATGGCGAACGGACAGAATGCCGATGACCTCCGGGGAGATGCGGTAGAGGATTCGGAAGCCTTCATACTGGACCTCCCGGATTTCTTCCCGGCCCACCTCGGGCACAACCCTCCCCTGTTTGGGGAAGGGCACGAGTTCCCGGACGCGTTTGAACAAACCGTCGAGCCAGGCAGCCGCCACTCCGGGGCGTCCTTGGGCAGCGATGAATTCCAATGCCTCCTCAGCCTGATCTAGAGCAAGGGGCGACCATTGGATCTTCATTCATTCGCGCGACCACGGAGCCGGGCCTCGGCGGTATCCGAATCGATGCCCTGCCCAGAATCCAGTTCGTATTCGGCTGTTCGCACATCCCGAAGGAGTTCGACCTGCTCCACCAAGGCCTCGTACTCCTCCACGTCGAGGACAACGGCAGCGCTGCGACCATGCTGCGTAAGGACAAGCGGCCTCTTCGTCTCCCGCACTTGTTGAACGAAGGAGGCAGCATTTGCTCGGAAGGTCGAGAGTGGCTGGATATCCTCGCTGGGTTTGACCTTGGGCATGGGGACCTCCTAGGATTGGTACATTATGTTGTACCTTTTAACGTACCTTATCGATCTCCCCCTATCAACCCCCCTTTTTCCTAGACCCTGGCCCCTCGTTTGGCCTTAACCACCGATAGGCTCCCGCCCGACATCTAGTACCGGGCCTGAAACCACCCATCCGCGCTTGCCCGATAACGCCTCGCGGGCTGCCGGA
>JBDHMC010000067.1:0-8516 GCA_039656355.1 Gemmatimonadota bacterium
CGATTCTCACCATCCGAAATCGAGTAGCGGGCTGGACCGGGGAGCATATCTCGGTAGACCAGGTGGCCCGGTATCTGGGGGTCCTGGGAGAGATCGGGTGGGTGGAACTGGAGGAGGGTGGAAGATGAGAAGAAGGGACTTTCTAAGAATAACCGCTGCCGGATCGGCCCTGCTCGGGGCCCCCGGGTGGATGGCGGCTTGTACCGACGGGTCCGGTCCAAGGTCCAGGGATCCACGAAGGGTGGCGGAGGCGGCGGCAGCCTGGGTTCGGGCCAGCGGGCGGGAATCAGGGGGAGGGATCACGTGGCCGGTGGTCCCGGGGGATGCGGAAGCGTCTGCCTTGAACCTCTACTCCGGTACGCCGGGCATCATTCTCTTTCTCCTGGAGCTCCACCATGCGACGGGGAATTCGACCTATCTGGAGGAGGCACGCGATGGGGCCTTCCTTCTCCAGAGCGCCTACCTGGAGTCTGGTGAGTGGCTAGCCGCGGCCGGTAGCAGCCCGGGTGACCTTTCGGTTCTTGATCCTGGCCTTTACACGGGCCAGGCCGGCGCTGCCTTTGCACTAGCCGAGACGTTTCGGGCCGGCGGGGTGGATATGGATCGGGTCGGAGCCCTGACGCTCTTCAGTCGAATCGTGGAGACGGCCAGGGAAACGGCGGACGGGCTGGTCTGGTACACATCAGACCCGGAGGCGGCGAGTTATGACATCATCAGCGGAAGTGCCGGAATCGGGCTCGGCCTTCTCTATGCGTATGAACGCCTCGAGTTCGAGGAGGGCCTGGAGGTAGCCACTCGGGCAGGCCGACACCTGGTGAGCGTGGCCCGCCCATGGATGGTGGGCCATATGTGGCCCATTTCCGAAGCCAATCCGAGGCTCATGCCCAACTTCTCACACGGCACCGCCGGTGTCGCTTACTTCCTGGCTCGGTTGGCGGAGGTTACGGGAGATGAGGAGTTCCTGAACTCGGCAATTCAGGGGGCCAAGTACTTGCAGGCCGCGGACCGGTGCCTGGATGATGGTTGTCTGGTCTTCCATCACGAGCCGGGAGGCGAGGATCTCTACTACCTCGGTTGGTGCCACGGACCTGCGGGAACTGCGCGGCTCTTCCACCAACTCAGTCGCCTATTCCCCCAGGACGACTGGGGGGACTCCGTGTTTCGCGGTGCCAAAGGGATCCGGGATCAGGGAATTCCCGAGATCCGTCCTGAGGGCTACTGGAACAACGTGAGCCAGTGTTGCGGTGATGCCGGTGTGGGGGACTTCTTTCTTTCCCTGGCCGGCGCCACCGGAAATGGAGAGTACGCGGACTTCGCCAGGCACCTCGGTGAGTACATCATGGGGGAGGCGACCGAGGATGAGGCGGGCGTCCGCTGGAGCCAAGCGGAGAACCGAACCCAGCCGGAATTCCTGCAGACCCAGACGGGATGGATGCAAGGGGCTGCCGGGATCGGGGCGTTCCTCCTTCACCTGGATGGGGCTGCCAAAGGGCGTCCGCCACGGGTGGTCTTCCCCGACTCCCCTTGGATAGCATGACGGGGACCCTGGGCCTAGCGCTCTCCGGAGGGGCTGTTCTGGGGTGCGCCCATATCGGTGTCCTGAAGGCTTTCGATGAGGCCGGCATCCGGGTGACTCACCTGGCCGGAAACAGCATGGGTGCCCTCATCGCGTCCTTCTACGCCTTCGGACTCACTGGAACGGAGATCGAGGGAATCGCCGAGGAACTCCGGTGGCCGGATATCACCAAACTTTCTCCCCCCAAGCTCGGGTTTTTCTCCCAGGAAAAGCTGCAGAAGACCCTCCGGAAGCATCTGGGAGACGTCCGGGTGGAAGACGCGTCGATCCCTTTGGCCATGGTGGCGACCGACATCAGCTCGGGGGAGAAGGTGGTCATGACTGAAGGCGACCTGGCTGTGGCCGCCAGCGCCAGTGCTTGTTTCCCGGGAATCTTCATTCCCGTGGAGCGAGACGGTCGCCTGTTGGTGGACGGTGGCTTGGTGGAGAACCTTCCCCTTTCCCCCCTTCAGGCCTGGGACGTGGATCGGATCGTGGCTGTGGACGTATTCCTGGGAATGACCTTTCACCGACCCACCAAAATGCTTGAGCTGATTAAGAACGCGGTGGATATCGTCCTGGTCCAGGCCGCCCGGGCGGAGGTAGGGAAGGCGGACGTCCTCATCGCTCCAGACCTGGACACCTTCAGCTCCACGGAGTTGAAGGACATCCCGGCTCTGATTGAAGAGGGCTACAGGGCAACACAGGAGGTCTTGGATCAGTTGAACCCGGGCACCGGTAGCAGGCCCCTCAAACCCGATAGCCTAGCCGAAGAGGTCGACGTTCGAGGGTAACTGGGCCGACCCACGGGAACCTTGACCTGAGGTTCGCCGTAAACAGGTTTCTGGATGGATGGTCTCTCTTTTCCCAACAACAAGTCGGGTAAGCATGATTGGACTGAGATCCCTCCTTGGTGAGATCCACCGTCGGTCGGTGTGGCAGATCCTGGGCAGCTACGCTGTGGGGGCCTGGATCATTCTCCAACTCGCGGAGACCCTGGCCGGCCTCATTGGACTTCCCCTCTGGTTTGGGCCGACCATTCTCGTCCTGATCGGGTTGGGCTTTCCTCTCCTCCTTCTTACCAGCTTCCTCCAAGGGGGTCGGAGGGGGAGGAAGGAGGAGACCGAGGGAAAGAAGGGTTCGGGACAGGCGTTCCTCCAGAAGATGTTCACCTGGCGGAACGTGGCTGTGGTCGTGGGGGGGACCGTCGTCCTCCTGGGCGCTGGTACCGCCGGATACTCGGGGATGCGGGCTGCAGGTATCGGCCCCATGGGTTCGCTCATCGCCAAAGACATCCTCGAGTCCGACGATCCGTTGATCCTTGCCGAGTTCGTCGACCGGACGCCGGAAGGTACGCTGGGAGAAACGGTCACCGCTCTCTTCCGAATCGACTTGGCACAATCCACCTCGGTGAGAATCCTCGAGCTTATCCAGCTCGCCCCCGCTCTCACCCGCATGGAACGGGATCCCTCTGAGCCATTGACTCCTGATGTGGCCCTGGAGTTAGCCCAGCGGGAGGGGATCAAGGCGGTGATTACCGGGGAGGTTCTGCCTCTGGGTTCCGGCGCGGTGATCTCGGCTCGGCTGGTTTCAGCCGAGGGTGCCACCCTGGTGGCCATGGACCAGACAGCCCGGGACATTGGGGATGTTCCTCAGGCCGTCGACGCCCTTTCGGCCCAGCTTAGGGAACGGATCGGCGAGTCTCTACGGACGATCCAGGGGGACCCCCCCTTGAACGAGGTGACCACATTTTCCCTGGAATCCCTCCGAAAGTACGCTCAGGCTGATCGTGCGAATGATCGCGGGGATTGGGAACGAGCGGTCACCCTCCTGGAGGAAGCACTGGAGGAGGACTCCACATTCGCCATGGCTTGGCGGAAGCTGGGTATTCTCTTCCAGAACGAAGACCGGGATCCGGAGCGGGCACGAACGTCCCTCGATCGGGCGTTCGCGCTCCGAGACCGCCTCACAGACCGGGAACGCTATCTGGCTGAGGCGGCGTACTTCACCTATGTGGAAGACGACCGGCCTCGGGCCATGCAGGCCTACGAGACCGTGCTGGAGAGTTACCCGATCGATCGAATCGCTTTGAACAACCTCGCTGTCGCCTATAACGCGCAAGGAAACAGGGAGAAGGCGGTGGAGATCTACCTCCGCTCCATTCGGGCAGGGATCGCCCCAGCCGTCACGTACAGCAACGCCGTTGAAACCCTCTTCGATCTCGGCCAGAGCGATACGGCGGTCTTCGTCTTGGAACAATTCGGGGAGGCCTACCCCGAGAACCCCGATGTTCACCGGTTCGGTGGGGCCCTACTCAGTGCCCGATTCGATTATCCCGGTGCGGAGGAACACGCCCGTCGCTTCCAGGACCTGGTATCGGGAGACCCGAGTGCCGAGATGAGGGCATTGTCGGACCTAGCCAACTTCGCCCTAGTTCGGGGACGATACCGTGACGGGATTAACCAGATCATGCAGGTTTTTGAAAAACAGGAAGCCATGGGAGTGAGATTCCTTCCCTTTTCCGAGCCGATCTTCGAAGCTATGGCAGAGGGGGTGATTCGGGCCACCTTCCTCCAGGACCACCCAGGGGCCGTAGCGGTCGTAGATGCCGCCTGGGCTGCTCGGCCCAGGGGAGGGGATCCCACCGAGCTGGCCCATATTGAGCTGGCAACAATTTATGCGGCTTCCGGGCGGCCTGATCGAGCGCTAGAGCTACTTCAGAATTACGAGTCCGACGTCGATGTAGAGGTCCGAGAAGCTCCGGGTAGCCGATCCGGCGTTCATTCCCTCAAGGGAGGAATCGCCCTGGCCGAGGGCCGAAACGAAGATGCTCTGCAGGAATACCTCACGGCTCGGGAGTTGGTCCCCGACTGCGCTCTATGCGTGCTGACCGAGTTGGGCCAAGCCTACGCCGCCCTGGGCCGGCACGGGGAGGCGGTGGAGACCTTCGAGGAGTACCTGAATGCCCCGGTGCTCTTCCGCCTCGGCACCGATAACCTCAACATGCACATGGTGCTTATCGGCTTAGGGCAGTCCTATGAGGCCCTCGGTGAGAATCAGAAGGCGGCGGAGTACTATGGCCGGATCGTGGAGATGTGGGCTGATCCCGATCCCGAACTCCAACCACGGGTGGAGGAGCTTCGAGAGGCTTTGACGAGGGTGGGAGGGGAGTAGGGCCAGGAGAGTGGCTCCCCCGTGACGGGATTTTCCGGTTTTACCCCTTCGGTCTCATCAACTCCTGATACGAGGGGAAATCCCATAAGGGCTGAAAGTCCAGGTCGGCGTGCAGTCCCGGCCCATACGTTCTCCCCTGGGAAAGAGCCTCTCGAAGTAGGGTGACAGCGGTATCCTTGTCGCCGAGAAGCGAGGCAATCCTGGCCCGCCAGAGCGTGTGTCGTCCGCGAATGTAGGGTTCCTCGAAAACACGTAGCTGCTCGGCGACCAGTTCAGCAGCCTCCCGATTGCCCTGCCGTGCGGCGATGGCACCCAGGGAGCCCAGGTAGTCCACGTTCGGAGGGGATTCTGCCTCGAGTCCCGTGAACAGCCGCTCCGCTTCACTCAGCTGGGCATCCATATACAGGGTTTGCGCGAGATCGAAACGACCGGATTCGCTCTGGGCATCCTCCGTCGATCGACTATCATGCCATTCGTGCGCACGGCGGAGCACCTCTTGGGCGACCTCCGGGTGCCCATGAACGACCAGCTCTGAGGCCGCCGTGCGAATGACAGCAGAGGGTGTCCAACCGCGCTCTGGCCGCAGCGTGAGAGCCTCATCGATACGTTCACGCAGCACCTCGAAATCGCCCAACCCGGCAAGGGCTCGCACTTCGTACGCGAGGGTGGGAAGAAGGCTGGGCCATGCCTCCCGGCCTCTCCGCGCTACGGCGAGTTCCGATTCGTAGTCCCCCAGGAGGTGATGGGCAGAAGTGAGGCCATCCCAGTAAAACAAGGGCGAGCTCCCCCTGACATCCGGAAAGTGTGGCAGGAGCCGTTCGTTGATCTCCAGCGCTTCCCGGGGACGATTCACCGCAACGGCATTCCCGACGGCACCCCAGTGGGTTGTGCCACCCGGCACCAGCCTCGCCGCCTCCCGTGTGAGTCGGTATGAAGCGACTTGGTCTCCGTGGAGGCTGGCAAGGATGTACTCTACCCGGAGTCGGTCATAGGCTGAGAGCCCTTCGAGTGATCCGCCCACCTCTGTCGCCAGCGATTCGGCAACGGCCAATTGGCCCATGTTTACGTATACAGGGATGGTGAGAATCCGGGCCCGGGTGTATGCGGGGTCGAGTTCCGACGCTCGTTCGAGATGTCGAAGTGCCTCCGGCCAGTCACCGTCCAGGAATGCCTGGAGGCCGCTGGAATAAGCCCGGAAGGCCCCGTAGCTAGGTGGGCGAACAAAAGTGGGAATCTCAACCTGCATGAGGGGGTCGAATTGCACTGCCACGATACTGGTGACTTGTTGTCGCAGTAGTCCTATGGCGTTGCCCGGATCTTGGATCGGGCCGCGAAACGGCTCCGTCGCACCCAGGACGGCACCCTCCGTGGCGTTTACGACCTGGGCCTGAAACTCGAGGCTGTCGCCGTGCTGATAGTAGCTGCCAGAGATGACGGTGCCTGCTCCAGTCGCTTCTGCCAGCTCATCGGTGGTCGGGCCGGGTGCATCGGATCCTTCAGGTCGACTCCCGAGTAGCTGCATCACCTGCATGGTGGGCACGGGATCCAGGACTCCTGCAAGCGGCATGAGACCCTCCGTCAGCAGGTCGGCTGCCATCGCTCCGATGGGATCGAGTGAGGCATCTCCCGTGCGGTTGTCGAATGGAATCACAACGATCCGATTGGGATTCAGCGCCACGCCCCCATCCCGAGGAATCAACGTGACCGCAACGATCACTGCCAAGACCGCCATGATCGCCGTAGTCACAATCCCGGGGCTCCATCTACGTCTTGCCGTGCTCACCGGCATCGTTCCGATGGGTGTGACCCCTCCACTCGGCGTGACCAACGCGTCCAAGTGTGGCAACAGCTCCTCGGCGGATTGCCACCGGTCGGCGGGGTTCTTTTCCAAACACTTGAGCACCAGCTGCTCGAGGGCCGCCGGCACGGACTCTCGATACTTGGTCACCGGCTCGGGTGCATCGGTCAGGTGCGCCGACAGGATCATCTGTGGGGTGGTGCCAAGGAAGGGCGGCCTTCCGGTCAGCAATTCGTAGGCGACAGTACCCACTGCGTAGATGTCGGCCCTGTGATCGATGTGCGGATCGGCGGTCGCCTGCTCCGGGGCCATATACGTTGGAGTGCCTAGTGCGACTCCATCGGTGGTTAGCTGATGACGAGTCGTCATCTCGCTCACCGCTTTCGCCACGCCGAAGTCGGTGACCAGGGCGTGACGGTCGGACAGCATCACATTGGCTGGCTTGATGTCGCGGTGAACTACGTGCTGCCTGTGGGCATGGGCCAGGGCATCGACGACATCCCGCAGAATCCGTATGGCCTCGGTAATCGGAAGTTCACCATGCTTGTCCAGCCTCTCCCGAAGCGACTGCCCTTCCTCGTAGGGCATGACGTAAAAGAGGAAGCCGTCGATTTCCCCGGAGTCGAAAAGCGGCAGAATATGCGGGTGGTGGAGGTTTGCTGCGATCTTGATTTCCTGCAGGAAACGTTCTGGCCCCAAAGCGGCGGCAAGCTCGGGCCGAAGCACTTTCACCGCGACTTGTCGCTCGTGTTTGAGGTCCTGGGCGAGGTACACCGTCGCCATTCCGCCTGCGCCCAACTCCCGCTCGATATGATAGCGGGCAGATAGGGCGGCTTTGAGGCGGTTGAGGACGTCTTCCATGGGCTCCTGGGCCTCTGAAAGCACTATTGGGCTGTGCGGGTAGGATACGGGTCACGGAACGCCACCGCCACGTCCCCTCATTCCCCTTTCTTGGCCCGGTAAGGAATCTGGGCCGAGAGGAACTTCAACATTCCTCGGCTGGCACCTTCGCTTGCGAGGAACCGTTGCAGGAGACGGTCCATTGCCCTGAGCATTTCCTCCAACTCCTCCAGGCGATCTCGGATCAGCTCATCTTCCTCGTCGATGGAGGTGAGGAATTTCTGGAGGGCCGAGAGGGCAGGGTCGAACTCTCGCTTCTTCCGCTCAGAGGCGATTCGGAAGAGCATGGACCATACATCGTCTTCCGCGATGTAATAGTCCCTTCTCTCACCGGTGAGGTTTACCCGGCGAACCACACCCCAGTGCCGCAGCTCTTTCAGGCACATGCTGGCGTTTCCCCGACTCATCCCCAGCTCGTCGGTGATTTCCTCCAGGCCCAGCGGTTCCCTCGTGGCCAGGAGGAGGGCATGAATTCTGGCCATGGAACGGTTGATGCCCCACATGACTCCCATGGAGCCCCAGGATTCCACAAATTCTGAGCGGGTATCGATATTCATGATTCCCTCGACGCATTCGGAACGTTTCGGCTGTTCAGTATTTTCTGAATACTCGCTCCAGCCCAGGCCACGTCAAGGGATTAGTGGATCGCCCAGGGACTAGCCCTGGAAGGCCCGCCTCCATTTGCGGGGGCTTCCGAAAATCTCCGATAGAGGCTTGTGGCTATGGGCGAGAAAGAGAAGTGAATCCCCTGGTCGTATCTGGTAGTCCCTGTCAATGGGATCGTGGGGGTTGGTAAGAAGGTTACGGGCGGATTTGACCTCGAGAGCCGCGCGGCCTTCCGGGCCCCACTCCTCCTCGGGCCCGTCCCCTATCCCTGCCCCGGGGGCTCCACCGCGGTGAATCGCCAGAAGAAGGAGAGCCTTCTCCCTGCAGGCCACCATAGCCTCGTCGAAGGTTTTCCCGACCAACGTCGGATCTTCGGCTCCGTGGACTGGAACCTCCACGAGTTCGTTTTCTCGTCCTACGCTTAGAATGCTTCCAAGAAACTGGCTGACACCGGGGTTCAGAAGAGCCTGAAGTAGGATTTTT